>DASSVA010000381.1:0-10835 GCA_035706385.1 Solimonas sp.
CGCGCGCTGCTCGGCATGCGCTACTGGTCGCTGTCGGCGTTCGCCAAGCAGCACGTCAAGACGGCCGTGAACATCGTCTCGACATTCGAGGACTCGCTCGCCCACGAATGCCGGCGGCGTGAACTCGATGGCGTGGTCTGCGGTCACATCCATCATGCGGATGCGCGCGACATCGACGGCGTCACCTATTACAACTGCGGCGACTGGGTCGAAAGCTGCACGGCGCTCGCCGAGGATTTCGACGGCCGGATCCACGTCATCCGCTGGGTCGAACTCGATCATCTCAACCAGTCGACGCCGGTCGCGCCGAAGCTGCGCAAGGCGGCCTGAAGCCGGCCCGCGCATCGATCCGAACCCGCATTCCGGGCCGCGGCACTGGCAGGAAACTTGCTGATCACATTTTGATCGCGGTTTCCCGCCACCGCGATCGAGCGGAGAGACGATGCGCTATCGCACACTGTGGATTTCCGACGTCCATCTCGGTCGCCCCGGCTGCCAGGCCGAACGGCTCGCCGATTTCCTGCATCGCCACGACTGCGAACAGCTGTATCTGGTCGGCGACATCATCGACGGCTGGAAGCTGCGGCAAAGCTGGTACTGGCCGCAGGCGCACGCCAACGTCGTCCGCGAGATCCTCGGCAAGGCCGCGCAGGGCACGGCGGTGCATTACATCACCGGCAACCACGACGAATTCCTGCGTCGCTACGTCGACCATGCGCTGCACTTCGGCAATATCTCGATCGCCAACGAAGCGGTTCACCACAGCGCCGACGGCCGCCGCCTGCTGGTGCTGCACGGCGACGCGTTCGACATGATCACCCGCTATTTCCGCCGCATCGCGATCGCCGGCGACACCGCCTACCAGGCGCTGCTGCGCGCGAATGTCGCCATCAACCATGTCCGTGCCCGTCTCGACAAACCGCAATGGTCGCTGTCGGCGTATGCCAAGCATCAGGTCAAGCGCGCGGTGAATTTCGTCTCGGCGTTCGAGGACGCCGTCGCGCGCGACTGTCGCCAGCGCGGTCTCGACGGCGTGATCTGCGGACACATCCATCATGCCGAAATCCGCGACATCCACGGCGTGACCTATTACAACTGCGGCGACTGGATGGAAAGCTGCACGGCGCTGACCGAGGACGCGAACGGCCGCTTCGAGATCGTCTGCTGGGCGCAGCGTGAAGGCGAGCAGACTTCGCCGAAGGTCACGCCGCTGAAGCCCCCGCAGCAGGCGCGACGCAAGGCTTAGCTGCGCGAATTCACGAGTGCCCGGCGATCGTCATGCCGTCGATCAGCAGCGAACCGGTGCGCGTATTGGCGTGCACGTCGACGTCATTGCCGACCGCGGCGATCGCCTTGAACATTTCCGCGAGGTTGCCGGCGATCGTCAACTCGTCGACCGGATACGCGATTTCGCCGTTCTCGACCCAGAAGCCGGCGGCACCGCGCGAGTAATCGCCGGTCACGCCATTGACGCCGTGACCGAGCAGTTCGGTGACGAGCAGACCTTCGCGCATTTCGCGCAACAGACCGTCGAAGTCCAGCGCGCCGGGTTCGACGATCAGGTTGAACACGCCGCCGGCGTTGCCGGTTGTCGCCAATCCAAGCTTGCGCGCCGAATAGCTGCCGAGCAGCCAGCCGTCGAGGCGGCCGCGATCGACCAGCGTGCGCTCGCGCGTCGCCACGCCTTCGCTGTCGTGCCAGGCGCTGCCGGACGCACGCGGCAGGTGCGGCGCCTGCGTCAGCGTGACGGCCGGCGAGAACACGTCCTCGCCGAGCCGGTCGAGCAGAAAGCTGGCCTTGCGATAAAGCGCGCCGCCGGAAATCGCGCCGACGAAATGGCCCCAGAAACCGCGTGCCAGTTCCGGCGGCAACAGCACCGGCGCGCGGCGCGTGTCGAGTTTGCGCGCGCCGAGGCGCGCGGCGGCGCGACGGCCGGCGATCGCACCGATCGCGTCGGGCGCCATCAATTCGGCCGGCACGCGCGCATTGCTGTACCAGTAGTCGCGCTGCATGTCGTCGCCGGCGCTGGCGACCACCGCACAGCTGAGACTGTGCCGCGTGCCACGCCGCGCGGCGAAGAAGCCGTGCGTATTGGCATATGCGGAAATGCCGCGATGGCTCGACACGCCGGCGCCTTCGCTGCCGCTGATGCGCGGATCGGCGGAGAACGCCGCCGCCTCGCAGGCGCGTGCGAGTTCGACCGCGGCGTCGGCATCGATCGCCCACGGATGATCGAGGTCGAGATCGTCGGCCGGCCCGGCCATCAGCGCGGCGTCGGCGAGGCCGTTGCACGGGTCTTCGCCGGTCGCGCCGGCGATCGTCAGCGCCGCGTCGACCGCCTGCGCGATGCCGGCATCGCTCCAGTCGCCGGTCGTCGCGTGGCCTTTGCGCTGACCGAGATAGACGGTTACGCCGAGCTCGCGATCCTGCTGGAATTCGAGGCTTTCGATCGCATCCTGGCGGACGTTGACGTTGAGACCGCGGCTCGCCGAGACGCTCGCTTCCGCCGCCGACGCGCCGTGGCCGCGCGCGTGGCGCAGCACCAGATCGAGGCGTTCCTGCAAGGTGTCGGCGGCCGGAAGCTCGGCGGCGCCCGGGGCATCATGGACAGGCGAATTCATGGCAAGGCACTGGGGACGGACGGCGTGGATTGCAAGCGGGCCCGCAACGCATCGAGACGTTCCGGCGTGCCGACATCGGACCACAGACCGGCATGATGCTCGCCGCTGACGCGGCCGAGACGCGCGGCGGCGCGCAGCAGCGGCACGATCGAGAACGTGCCGCCCGGCGCACCGTCGAGCAGTCGCGGATCGATGATCGACAGACCGCTGAACGTCAAACGCGGCGGTGACGCCGGCTCGACGACATCGCGATCGCGCAGCGTGAAATCGCCTTGCGGATGCTGCGGCGGATTGTCGACCAGCACGAGATGCGCGAGCCTGTCGTTCGGCCAGTCGCGCGCGCGCGCGACGAGCGACGGCCACGGATAGTCGGTGTGGACGTCGGCATTGACGAGCACGAACGGCGCGTCGCCGAGCAGTGGCCGTGCGCGCTGCAGCGCGCCGCCGGTATCGAGCGCCGGCCAGCCTTCGTCGGAATACGCGATGCTCAGGCCGTAGCGCGTGCCGTCGCCGAGCCGTTCGCGGATCTGCGGACCGAGCCAGCCGAGATTGATCACCACCGCTTCGACGCCGGCGGCGGCAAGGCCAAGCAGGTGATGTTCGATCAACGCGCGGCCGCCGACGTCGAGCAGCGGCTTGGGCGTGCGGTCGGTCAGCGGCCGCATCCGTTCGCCACGGCCGGCGGCGAGGATGAAGGCCTTGTTCACGCCGCCATGCCGAGTTCGTCGAACAGGCGCAGCAGCGGCGTCAGTTCGCGGTAACGCTGCGCGACCTCGCGCACGTAGGCGATGAAGCGCGGCACGTCGGCCAGATAATGCGGCTTGCCGTCGCGGTAGTTGATGCGCGCGAAGATGCCGATCACCTTGAGATGGCGCTGCACGCCCATCCAGTCGAACTGCCGCGCGAATTCCGCGTCGTCCGCGACCGGCAGGCCGGCGCGACGCGCGCGCTCGGCGTACTGCCGCCGCCAGTCCTCGACGCGCTCGGCCGGCCAGCTCAGGAATGCGTCCTTGAACAGCGAGACGACGTCGTACGCGATCGGCCCTTCGACGGCGTCCTGGAAATCGAGGATGCCGGGGTTCGGCGTCGAGATCATCAGGTTGCGCGGCATGTAGTCGCGATGCACGTAGACGCGCGGCTGGGCGAGCGCCGAGGCGATCAGCCGCGCGTCGATCGCGGCGAGCCGTTCGGCCTGCGCATCGTTCAGCGCGGTTTCGAGATGGCGGCCGACGTACCAGTCCGGGAACAGCGCGAGTTCGCGCTGCAGCAGCGCCGCGTCGTACGCCGGCAGCACGCCCGGCCGGCTCGCGAGCTGCCAGCGGATCAGCGCGTCGATCGCGTCCCGCATCAGCGCATCGGCATTGCCGTCGTCGATCGCGTGCAGATAGGTCCGGCGGCCGAGATCGCCGAGCAGCAGAAAGCCGCGCGTCAGATCCTGCGCGATCACGCGCGGCGCGTTGAGGCCGGCGTCGAGCAGCAGCTGCGCGACCTTCAGGAACGGCCGGCAGTCCTCGCGTTCCGGCGGCGCATCCATCAGCACCCAGCTGTCCGCACCATGCTCGATGCGGAAGTAGCGCCGGAAGCTGGCATCGGCCGACGCCGGCGCGAACGCGGCATCGGCGAGACCGAGCTGCTGCAGCGCCCAGTCGCGCGCGGCGGTGGCGCGAACATCGGGATCGTCGGAAGAATTCAAGGCGTGGAATGGCGGTCAGGTGTCGCCCGCGCAGCTTAACCGAAGCCGGCGCGGACGATCGACGATTGCACCGGGCGGGAACGTCCGCCGATACTTGCCGCCCGCCCGCCCAGAAACCGCGCGACCTTGCCCCGCATTCGCCGCCCGTCTCCGATGCTGTTCGGCCTCAGCCTGTGCGTGGCGGCGCCGGCGTTCGCGCAGAGCACGCTGCCGACCGAGCGCGAGTTCGACAAGCATTCGCAGACCTACAACGGCTCGTCGTGCGCGCAGATCAGCGACACGCTGCCGCCGATTGAAGCTGCGCCGGACGACAAGGTGCGCGTCACCGCCGATCAGGCCGATCTCGTCCACAACGGCCTGTCGACGCTGTCCGGCTCGGTCAAGCTCAAGCGCGACGACCAGGAGATCACCGCCGAGCAGCTCGACTACGACGAGGCGCAGCAGCGCGTCATCATCAATCACGAGTCGCTGTTCCGCAGCAGCAAGCTGGTCGTCGATTCGCAGAGCTCGCAGTTCGACCTGGACGACAAGTCCGGCCTGTTCAACGACAACCGCTTCGTGCTGCTGTCACGCGGCGCGCGCGGTCATGCCGACCAGTTGCAGGTCAATGCCGACAAGACGGCGTCGCTGAAGGGCGCGGACTACACGACCTGCGCGCCTGGCAACGACAGCTGGTATCTGGAAGCGAGCAAGATCGATCTCGATTACGACGCCGGCATCGGCACCGCACGCAATGCGCGTCTGCGCTTTCTCGGCGTGCCGATCTTCTATTCGCCGTGGCTCGAATTCCCGATCGACGACCGCCGCCGCAGCGGCCTGCTCTATCCGTTGCTCGCCAATACCGACAAGACCGGCTTCGACATCCGCGAGCCGATCTACATCAATCTGGCGCCGAATTACGACATGACGTTCACGCCGCGCTACATGTCGCATCGCGGCACGCAGCTCGACCTCAGCGGCCGCTACCTGCTGTCGCAGTCCGAGGGCGATCTCGGCTACCAGTACCTCGACCATGATCGCGTCACCGACGAGCGGCGCACATACCTGTTCTTCAACGACCGCAGCCTGCTGCTGCCACGGCTGTCGATGGACCTGCATTACGCCGACGTCAGCGATCCGGGCTATTTCGAGGATCTCGGCGGCAACGGCATCGACCTCAGCTCGAATTCGTTCCTCGATCGCAGCGCGCGCTTCATCTACCAGTCGCCGGCTTCGTATTCGGTGCAGATGCTGGTGCAGGACTACCAGAAGATCATCAGCAATCTGACGCAGGTCGAGGAGCCGTACAAGCGCCTGCCACAGATCCGGTTCGACACGCAGTCGCGCAACAGCTTTCTCTACAGCCGCATCGGCCTGACCGGCGAGTACAGCAACTTCGTCCGCGACGATTCGGTCGAAGGCCAGCGCATCGACATCGATCCGTACATCAAGGTCGAGCGCGACACGCTCGCCTGGTACTCGAAGGCGCAGCTCGACTATCGCTACACCGATTACCGTCTGACCGGCACCGCGCCCGGCGAAACCGACGACCCGGACCGCGCGCTGCCGATGTTCAGCGCCGAATACGGACTGCGCTTCGAACGGCTGCTCGACGACGGCACGCCGCAGCTGCTCGAACCGCGGCTGTTCTATCTCTACGCGCCGTACCGCAACCAGGACGATCTGCCGGTGTTCGACAGCGGCGAACCGGACTTCGATTTCACGCAGCTGTTCGCGCGCAACCGCTATTCCGGCATCGATCGCATTTCCGACGCCAACGAGCTGACGCTGGCGCTGACCGGCCGCCAGCTCGATCCGGCGACCGGCGCCGTGAAGGCGTCGGCGTCGATCGGCCAGCTGTACCGGCTCGAAGCGCCGCGCGTCGCGCTGCCCGGCGAAGCACCGCCCGACAACGGCGTCACCGACCTGATCGGCGAATTCGAATACAACCTGTCGCAACACTGGGGCACGCGCCTGCTCGCGCAGTGGTCGCCGGAGGAATCGCAGATCAGCCGCGCCGGCGTCGCGATCCGCTATCGCGACGACAACCGCCATCTGATCGAGACGGCGTACCGCTATCGCCGCGGCCTGCTCGAACAGACCGACCTGACGGTGATGACGCCGGTCTGGCGCGCGATCAGCGTCGCCGGCCGCTGGCGCTATTCGCTGCGCGACACGCAGTCGCTCGACACCTACGTCGGCCTGCGCTACGACACCTGCTGCTGGGCCGCCGACGTCGCGTTCCGCCGTTACATCTCCGACTCGAAAGGCACGATGAACAACGGCATCTACTTCCAGCTCGAACTCAAGGGTCTCGGCCAGATCGGTTCCGGCTTCCCGAACCTTCGCGTCGACGACGATGTCTACTGAGCGGCCCCGTTCGCCGGCAGCCTGAGCGATAATCGGCCACCGCACTTCCCTACATTCCTTCCGGTTTCCCGCCATGTCGCTGCGTCCGCACCTGCTGCGCCCCCTGTTTTCATTCGTCCTTGCGCTGGGCGCCGGCCTGGGCCTGGCGCAGAGCGCGCAGGCCGCGCCGCAGACGCTCGATCGCATCATCGTCGTCGTCAACGACGGCACCATCCTGCAGAGCGAGCTGGAACAGGCGATGGACGACGCGCGCGCGCAGATCGCCAAGCGCCAGCTCGCCGCGCCGCCCGAGGACATCCTGCGCGCGCAGGTGCTGGAGCGGCTGATCCTGACGCGCGTGCAGACGCAGCGCGCCGAACAGGCCGGCATCCGCATCGACGATCGCGAGCTCAACGAAGTGCTGACCAACATCGCCAAGCAGAACGGCATGACGCTGTCGGCGTTCGCCGAAGCGGTGCGCGCCGACGGCCTCGACTACCTCGCGCTGCGCGAGCAGATCCGCGACGAGGTGACGATCCAGCGCCTGCGCAACAAGGAAGTCGACAGCCGCGTGGTCGTCACCGAACCGGACGTCGACAGCTTCCTCGCCAACGAGGGCGCCGACAGCGACAAGGAATACCGGCTCTCCGACATCCTGATCATCGTGCCGGACGGCGCCAGCCAGAAAGTGCGCGACCAGGCACGCGCCAAGGCCGACGATCTGCTCAAGCGGATCAAGGCCGGCGAGGATTTCGCGCAGCTGGCGATCGCCAATTCGAACGGCCAGCAGGCGCTGCAGGGCGGCGATCTCGACTGGCGCAAAGGCAGCGATCTGCCGGCGGTGTTCGCGAACACCGCCGCCAAGCTCGACAAGGGCCAGGTCAGCGACGTGTTCGAGACCGGCAGCGGCTATCACATCATCAAGCTGACCGACGTGCGCGGCGGCGCCGAGCGCAAGACCGTCACCGAAACGCATGCCCGGCACATCCTGATCCAGACCAACGCGATCCGCACCGACGATCAGGCGCGCGCGCAGGCGCGTGACATCTACAACCGCCTCAAGGCGGGCGAGGACTTCGTGAAGCTGGCCAAGGAGTTCTCCGACGATCCGGGCTCGAAGAACAGCGGCGGCGATCTCGGCTTCCAGCCGCCCGGCGTGTTCGTCCCGGAATTCCAGTCGCGCCTCGACCAGCTGCAACCGAACGAGATTTCCGAGCCGTTCCGCACGCAGTTCGGCTGGCACGTCGCGCAGCTGCTGGAACGCCGCGAGCGCGACGTCACCGACGAGCAGCGGCGCGCCCGCGCGCGCACCGCGATCGGCACCCGCAAATCGGCCGAGGAGTACGACATCTGGCTGCGCCGCCTGCGCAACGAGGCGTATGTCGAATATCGCATTCCGTCGGATGCGGAAGCCGCCAAGCAGCTCCAGTAAGCGCTCGCTGCGGGCCGCACGATGAGCACGCCCGCGCGCATTCTCGTCACGCCCGGCGAACCGGCCGGCATCGGTCCCGATCTGGTCTGCGCGATCGCCCAACAGACTTGGCCGGCCGAACTGGTGGCCGTCGCCGACCCCGCGCTGCTGCAGGCGCGCGCGTCCGCGCTCGGCCTGCCGCTGCGGCTGACGTCCGCCGATCTGACGGATCCGCCGCAAGCGGCTCAGGCCGGTGAACTGCGCGTGCTGCCGGTATCGCTCGCCACGCCCGCAATCGCCGGTACGCTCGACGCGCGCAACGCCGGCTACGTGCTCGAAACGCTGCGCCGCGCCGCCGATGCCTGCCTGCGCGGCAGCGCGCACGCGCTCGTCACCGGGCCGGTGCAGAAAAGCGTCATCAACGATGCCGGCATCGCGTTCTCCGGCCACACCGAATTTCTCGCCGACTGCTGTGCCGGTGCCGGCCGTCCGCCGCAGCCGGTGATGATGCTGGTCGCCGGCACGCTGCGCGTCGCGCTGCTGACCACGCATCTGCCGCTGCGCGCGGTCGCCGACGCGCTGAGCGGCGAGCGGCTCGCCACCACGCTGGCGATTCTCGACGCCGATCTGCGCCGCCGCTTCGGCATCGCGCGGCCGCGCATCCTGGTCTGCGGCCTCAATCCGCATGCCGGCGAAGCCGGTCATCTCGGCCGCGAGGAACTGGACGTCATGCACCCGGCGCTGGCGGCGGCGCGCGCCGCCGGCATCGACGCCGTCGGTCCGCTGCCGGCCGACACGCTGTTCACGCCGAAATATCTCGACCATGCCGACGCCGTGCTCGCGATGTATCACGACCAGGGCCTGCCGGTGCTCAAGTACGCCGGCTTCGGCCGGGCCGTGAACGTCACGCTCGGTCTGCCGATCGTCCGCACCTCGGTCGATCACGGCACCGCGCTCGATCTCGCCGGCAGCGGCAAAGCCGACGCCGGCAGCCTGCGCGCGGCGCTGCGGCTGGCGATCGAACTGGCGCAGCGATGAGCGAATCCGCGCATCAGGCCAAGAAGCGCTTCGGCCAGAATTTCCTGCACGATCCGCAGGTCATCGCGCGCATCGTCCGCACGATCCATCCGCAACCCGGCGAGACCGTCGTCGAAATCGGCCCGGGGCTCGGCGCGCTGACCGTGCCGCTGCTGGAAAAGCTCGGCGAGCTGCAGGTCGTCGAAATCGACCGCGACGTGATCCCGCGCCTGCGCGAAATCTGCGGCGACGCGCCGGGGCTGACGATCACGCAGGCCGATGCGCTGAGCGTCGATTACCGGCAGTTCCTCGTCGCCGGACACCGTCTGCGGCTGGTCGGCAACCTGCCGTACAACATCTCGACGCCGCTGCTGTTCCATCTGCTGACGTTCAGTGACGTGATCGACGACATGCATTTCATGCTGCAGAAGGAAGTCGTCGAGCGGATGTGCGCGAATGCCGGCGACGACGCGTACGGCCGCCTCAGCGTCGCACTGGCCGCGCGCTGCGAGGTCGCGCATCTGTTCAACGTCGGCCCCGGCGCATTCAATCCGCCACCGAAAGTCGACTCGGCGATCGTCCGGCTGAAACCGCGTGCGCCGGATTTCGCGATCGCCGACCTCGCGCTGTTCGATCGCGTCGTCGCGCAGGCGTTCTCGCAGCGGCGCAAGACGCTGTCGAACGCGCTCAAGGGCGTGTGCGGCATCGAGCGGATCCGCGCCGCCGGCATCGATCCGGGTGCGCGCGCCGAACGCCTGCACGCCCGCGATTTCGCACGCCTCGCGAACGGCCTCGCCGCCGCCGGTTGACGTTCAGCCGCATCGGCCGACAATGGCCGCAAGGGGTCGGGGACGATCCGCGGGAGACGAGCGATGAGCACCTACAACCACATCCTGGTCGCACTGGCGCTGGACCAGACCGGTCGCCAGGTCCTGAAACGCGCCTGTACGCTGTCGGAGCTGTTCGGCGCACGGCTGTCGGTGCTGCACGTCGTCGAATACATCCCGATCGAAAGCGGCGAGCTGCTGATGACGGCGCCGGTCGATCTGACCCAGCAGCTCGAACAGCAGTCGCGTCAGCAGCTCGAAGCGATCTGCGCCGAATGCGCGATTCCCGCCGAGAACGTGCATACCGCGACCGGCCCGGTGACGCCGCAGATCCAGCAGCTCGCCGAGGCGCTGCAGATCGATCTGATCGTGCTCGGCCATCAGCCGCGCCACGGCCTCGCCGCGTGGTTCAATCACACCGAGGAAAACGTCATCACGCGGGCGCGCTGCGACGTGCTCGCCGTGCACGTCGGCTAGTGAGTCTCTGCACAGCTACTACGCGTGCGCCTGGCGCCGCCCGGCGGTGCTCGGAATGCTCATGTACTGCCACGTACACTGCGCTTCCTGCGCTCCGGCGGTCAGCACCAGGCACCCGCTCGCGACGCTGTGCAAAGACTCCCTGGGGCCACCCTCATTACACCGCGGCGCCGCGCATTCGCTCCGATCGCGCCAGCACTTCCGCCCGTTTGCGCACGCGGCCGCGCTGCTTCAGGAATTCCGCGAGCCGCGGCTCGGATTCCGGGCCGCGCCACAAGGCCTTGAGGAACACCGCGACGTAGCTGCGATCGACCAGCGCGCCGAGTCCGTCGATGTCGGGCTCGATCATCTTGTGCAGCTCGACGAGGTTGTAATACGGCACGCGCGGAAACACGTGGTGGCCGATGTGCCAGTTGATGTTGTTCCAGAACCACGAGTGCACCGGATTCGAAATGACGGTG
>DASSVA010000382.1:0-4454 GCA_035706385.1 Solimonas sp.
CGCCTCGCGCACGGTCGACGCCGCGCGGCACAGCGCGGCGATGCAGCCGTAGACGTCGGGGTCCTGGAACTGCGCCAGATGCAGGCCGAACAGCGGATCGTTGAACGAGGTGCTGCAGTGCTGCAGGACATCGACCAGCGACTTGCAGTCGATGTACGAATCGGGGTTGTGGATCGCGCGCGGATCGATGCCGTAGCGCTCGAGGATCCGCCGCGGATCGGCGCCGCGGCTGCGGACGAGATCGGTGAAGCCGTTGAAGTTCGCGGTCCGCATCTGCCGGTCGACGGGCAGCGAATCGAGCGGTCCTTCGAGGCTGTAGAAAAGTGTTTCGCTCATGTCCTCTCCTCGCCCGCCGGTCTTTGCCGGTCTGCGTCGTCTTCGCCTGGCTGGGCAATCGGATTTGATTGTAGGTGCGCAACGCGCAAATGTCAGGGCGAAAAGCCGCTTCCGGCGGCGCGCTTTTGATTGTCATGGTGTTTTTGCTGCGGGACAGCAAAAATAATCAACAGTGATGACATGGCGGCGAGGGCCGGTCGCGGCCGGCCGGCGGGCTCAGCGATTGTCAAAAGCTTTGCAGGATTTATCGAGATTCCCGCCGGCCGATTGTCCGACCATGCGCCGGCAGCATGGCCGCCGTGTGCGGCCGGCTGCGCCTTTTTACCTGCAGGGTGATGCCGACATGTCATTCGAATTGAACAAGAAGCTCGCCGCGCGCCGTGACCCGCTGCCGACCGCGGCGACGGTCGATCCGGTCACCGCGAGCATCATCCGCGGCGCGTTCGAGACCGTCTGCTTCGAGGCCGCCGCGCATCTCGGCCGCGCCGCGTCGTCGCCGATCATCAACCAGTCGAACGAGCGCAACGGCAGCATCATCGACGCGCACGGCCGGCTCGCCGGCGTGTCGGTCGGCACGCCGCATCTGGTGTTCATCTCGCAGCTCACCGTCCGCTACGGCCTGCAGTTCTTCGACGATTACGACTGGGGTCCGGGCGATGTGTTCGTCGGCAACGACCCCGATTACGGCGGCGGCCATCTGCCCGATTACAACGTCTACGCGCCGGTGTTCGACGATCATGGCGAGCTGGTGCTGATCCAGGCGCTGCAGGCGCATCAGGGCGACACCGGCGGCAAGGATCCGGGCGGCTTCACGCTGGAGGCGACCGACATCTTCACCGAGGGCCTCGCGATCCCGTGCCTGAAGCTGCTGCATCGCGGCGAGAAACGCCGCGACGTCATCAAGCTGCTCGAACGCAACAACCGCTTCCCGTCGTTCGCCGGCGATCTCGCGGCGATGATCGGCGCCGTCCAGCACTGCGTGAAGCTGCTGCAGGACGTGATCCGCAAATGGGGCACGGACACCGTCAAGGCCGCCGTCAACTACAACATCGACCACACCGAGCGGCGCTTCCGCGAGGAGATCGCGAAGTGGCCGGACGGCTCGTACGAAGCCGACGTGCTGATCGACCACGACACGCTCGGCACCAAGGACGTCAAGGTGCACGTCAACTGCACCGTCGACGGCGATCAGCTGACGGTCGATCTGACCGGCTCCGACGACCGCCAGGAACTGGTCGGCGTCTGGAACACGTTCGCGAACAGCCGCGGTTACGCGATGACGCAGCTCGCGTCGATGATCGATCCCGGCATCGTCAAGAACGAAGGGCTGTTCCACGCCGTCGACATCATCCTGCCGGAGAACACCATCGTTCACCCGCCGGTCAACAAGCCGGCGGCGCTCGGTTCGTTCCATCCGGCCTGCGAGATCATCGAGGCGATCTGCGTCGCGCTCGCCGACGTCGTGCCGGAACGCTCGTGTCCGCAGGTCTACAAGATCGGCATGCCGAACGCGGTGATCGGTTTCGACGCGCGCGGCATGTGGATGGACCAGGGCGTCGACGCGCGTTCGATGGATGCGTCGGCGGTGCAGGGCGTCGACGGCTGGGGCGCGTCGTGCGTCGGTCTCGGCAACCTGCTGCTGTCGGAAGCCGAGGACGCCGAGAGCCGCTTCCCGATCGTCAACATCAGCCGCGAGATGACGATCGATTCCGGCGGTGCCGGCCAGTGGCGCGGCCAGCCGGGCAGCCTCAACGTCAAGCGCGTGCTCGAACCGACGATGGCGATGGCGTGGATGGTGTCGTCCGCGCATCCGCTGCGCGGCCTGTGCGGCGGCGACGATGCCGGCCCGTATTCGAACCGTTTCGAAGTCGGCACCGAACGCGAACGCAGGATCGAACTGTCGACGCAGGCGCAACTGCCGGCCGGCGCGGTGATCGCCTACCAGCACGGTGGCGGTGCCGGCTTCGGCCGCGCGCTGCTGCGCGATCCCGAAGCGGTCAAGGAAGACGTGCTCGACGAGAAAGTCAGCATCGAAGCGGCGCGCGACAGATACGGCGTGGTGCTGAACGGCACGCTGGAGAACTACGACCTCACGGTCGATCGCGCGGCGACCGAAGCGCTGCGCCAGCAGATGAAATCCCGCAACGTGGCGAAAGCAGCCTGAGGCCCGAACCAGTGACTTATCGCGTTGGCATCGATGTCGGCGGCACTTTCACGGACTTCGCGCTGCTCAAGGGCGCGGACGTCGTCGTCCACAAGAATCTCAGCACGCCGCAGGACCGTTCGATCGGCGTGATGACCGGGCTCGGCCGGCTCGCCGAGCTCGAAGGTCTGCCGCTCGGCGATTTTCTCGCACGCTGCGACGCGATCGTGCACGGCACGACGATCGCCGACAACACGCTGATCGAAATGAACGGCGCGGTGACCGGCCTGATCACGACCGAAGGTTTCCGCGACGAGATCGAATACCGCCGCGGCTACAAGGAAGACATCTGGGACGTGCGCCTCGAACCGCCGAAAGAGATCACGCCGCGCCGCCGCCGCCTGACGGTGCCGGAGCGCGTGCTGTTCGACGGCTCGGTGCACAAGCCGCTCGACGAGGACGCGGTGCGCGAATGCTGCCGGCGTCTGAAGAAGCAGAACGTCGAATCGGTCGCGGTGTCGCTGCTGTTCTCGTTCGTCAATCCGGCGCACGAGAAACGCATCGCCGCGATCGTCGCCGAGGAAATGCCGGGCGTGCACCTGTCGGTTTCGCACGAGGTGCTGCCGCGCGCGCCGGAGTTCGACCGCACCAGCACGACGGTCGTCAACGCCTACGTCGCGCCGCGCGTGACCTCGTATCTCGAAAAGCTCGTCGATCGCCTCAAGGCCGCCGGTTACGGTCGGCGGCTGATGGTGATGCAGGCCAGCGGCGGCGTGATGAGCAAGGAATACATCGAGGGCTCGCCGATCCGCGTGCTCGCGTCCGGCCCGGCCGGCGGCGTGATCGGCTCGGCGCACGTCGGCGCGGCCAAGCGCTATCCGAACCTGCTGTGCGTCGACATGGGCGGCACGTCCTACGACATGTCGGTCGTGCTCGGCGGCGCGGCGCCGGCGGAAGCCGGCTGGAACATGCATCACCGTTATCTGGTCGGCGTGCCGATGGTGAAGGTCGAAACGCTCGGTGCCGGCGGCGGTTCGATCTGCCACGTCGACAAGGGCGCGCTCGAAGTCGGGCCGGCGTCGGCCGGTTCCGAGCCGGGTCCGATCTGCTACGGACGCGGCGGCACGCAGCCGACGATCACCGACGCGCTGCTGATGCTCGGCATCCTGTCGACCGACGCCGATTTCGCCGGCGGCAGTTTCTCGCTGAGCGACCGCGGCGTCGCCGATGCGTTCGCGCGGCTCGGCGCGCAGATGGGTTACGGCGCCGAGGAAGCGGCGTTCGACTGCTGGCGCGTCGTCAACGCCAACATGAGCCAGGCGGTGCGCCGCACGGTCGCCGGCAAGGGCATCGATCCGAAAGACATGGTGATGCTCGCGTACGGCGGCAACGGCCCGGCGTTCGCCGCCGTGCAGGCCGAGGATCTGGGCATCGACCGCGTGCTGGTGCCGAAAGCGTCGCCGACGTTCTCGGCGCTCGGCACGCTGGTCGCCAATCCGAGCATCGACGAGGAGCGTTCGTACATCGCGCCGGCCGACGGCATCGACATCGACAGGCTCAAGTCGCTGTGGCGCGAGCTCGAAGCGCATGCCGGCCGCTATTTCACGGCGGCCGGTTTCGCGCCGGAAAGGGTCAGCGCCAAATACGAGATGAAGATGCGTTATCCGGGCCAGAACTGGTCGCTCGCGTTCGAGGTGCAGACCCATACCGGGCTCGGCGATCTGTCGTTCGCCGGCGGCGATCTCGGCGCGCGCGCGATCGCCGCGTTCAACCAGCGGCACATGGACGAGTTCGGCCACATCCGCGAAGGCGAGCTGCCGGAAGTGACCGGCATCCGCCTCGTCACGCAGGTCGAGACGCCGTCGCCGAAGGTCGGCGGCGGTTTCACCGCGAAGGCGAACGCGGCACGGCCGGCGAAATCGCGTCGAGCGAATCTCGGCGACGGTTATCGCGACACGCCGGTGTTCGTCGGCGG
>DASSVA010000383.1:0-6123 GCA_035706385.1 Solimonas sp.
CAGCGCGAGCAGCAACAGCACGCCGCCGCCGATCAGCAGCGCCTTGCGCTGACGCCGCCACCACGGCGCGCGCGCGATCACGCGGTCCTGTGCGCTGGTATCGCGAATCATCATCGTCATGCCCGTCGGTAGTGCCTCAGCTTGAAATTGGAAAATTCGTCATTGCGAGCCGCGTAGCGGAGAAGCAATCCAGTCACGCGGCCAGATCGAGTGGCGCATCTGGATTGCTTCGTCGGCCTTCGGCCTTCTCGCAATGACGAAATTCAAAATGACGCCGCATCGGCCGTTCCCCACCGCGATCCGCGGTCCTGTCGTCATTCGCGCAAACGCCATACCCGTTGCGCACGATGCGATAAGTGCTTTTCGCCAAAACCTTTTGCGTTTTTCCGTCAATGTCGGCGCGGCGTCCGCGGACAGGCGCGGCGGACAGCGCGGACAGTTGTGTCCGCGCGTTCATGGCGCCGGCCCGCCGCTCGATCCGCCCGTCAATCTGTCGGGCATCGCGACGCGGCTGCCGTCATCGGCGAGCACCGCGTCGATCGCCGTCAGATCAGCCTCGCTCAAGCGCCCGGCCTGCGCCTTGAGCTTCAGCGTGTCGTTCAGATAGTCGTAGCGCGACTGGTAATACGCGCGCAGCGCCGCGTAGTAATTGGTCTGCGCGTTGAGCAGATCGAACTCGGTGCGCGTGCCGGCTTCGACGCCGTTCTGGCTCGCCTCGACGGCGGTGTGATTGGCGTCGATCGCGAGCCGCCCCGAGCGGATCTTGCGGATGCCGGCGAGCACGCCGCGATACGCCGCGAGCGTGTCGCGCTCGGCGAGCCGCACGCGGCCTTCGTATTCGGCGCGGGTCTGGCGGAAGCGCGCCGCCGCCTCGCGGCTCTGCGAATGCACGAGGCCGCCCTGGAAGATCGGCCATTCGGCGACCACGCCGATGCTGTCGATGCGCTGATCGCCGCCGAGCACGTCCGGCACCTCGGTTTTGCCGAGCGAGCCCTGCAATGAAATCGTCGGCCAGTAACGTCCGCGCACGACCGACACGCCGCGCCCGGCGGCGTTCATCGCCAGCTGCGCGGCCTGCACGGCGTAGTTGTCGTGGCGCGTCGCGGCGAGCCAGTCGTCGGAACTCGCCGGCTGCGGCGACACCAGCGGAATCTCGCTGCGCAGCGGCACGATGTCGGTCGGCACGCGCGTGATCTGCAGCAGCGCGCGCTGCGCGTCGAACAGCGCGAGTTCCGCGTCGCTGACCGACTGCTCGGTCAGCGTGTAGAACGACTGCGCTTCCTCGACGCCGATCCGCGCGCCGAGTCCGGTCTGCAGTTTCTTCTGCGCCTGGTCGACGAGCGCGCCGTAGGCGGCGCGCTCCGAGCGGTTCGCGCCGAGATTGTCGGCCGCCGCCAGCACGCCGAAATACGCTTCGGCGACGCGCAGGATCAGCGCCTGTTGCGCGTCGCGGTATTCGGCCTCGGCCTGCGCGACTTCGAGATGCGATTGCCGCAGTTTCTGGAACGACTCGACGCTCCACAGCGGCTGGCGCAGATCGAGACCATAGGTCCTGCGCGTCGCACTGAAACGCGCGTCGTCGGCGGCGGGCTGCGGATCCGACGGATCGTCGACGACCGAGTCGGCGCCGTCGAGCCGGTAACGCTCGCGCGCCGCCGATGCCGACGCGGTGAGGCTCGGCAGCAGCAGCGCGCGCGCCTGCGGCTGCGCTTCGACCGCGGCGTTGCGCGCTTCGAGCGCGGCTTCGAGCACGGCATCGTTGTGCTGCGCGGCGTGATACGCGTCGAGCAGGCTGTTCGCCCGCGCCGGCACGATGCCGAGAACGCCGATCGCCATTGCTGCCACCACCATCCGCATCGCCACGCCCCCGCCGGAATTTCACGGCAAGGACAACGCAGCGGCCGTGCCAACGCGCGCGGCGCGTCAGGCCATTGATGACAAAAGATTTGTTCGGAGCGGCCCGGCCCATGCGACTGTCCGCGAACAGCATGCGGACAGTCGCGGACACCGGCGTTCGCCGGTGTCCGCGATCTCCATCACTCGCTGATCGTCATCCGGCTGACCGCCTGTGCATCGACATCGGCTTCATGGAACGGCAGATGGTTCCAGCGCTTCGCCGAATATTCCTTCGTGTAGTCGGAGAAATGCGGATTGGCCGGATCGGTCGATTCCGAATACGTGACGAACGCATCGGCCTTCACGCCGTTCTCGTCCCAGGTCACCGCCTGGATGTAGCTGTTGCCGTAGCTGACACGGTAGCCGTCCTTGTCGAGCGGATTGGTCACGGCCACCGTGAATGCACCTTCGAAATCCTCGCCGCCGAAGATCGGAATGCGCTCGTCCATGAACGCCGGATGCTCGATCGCGCCGAGCGTCTCGTCGAACGCGTAACCGGAATCCATGACGGTCTTGATCGCGTTGCCGAATGCCAGCGCGACGGTCGGCAGCGCGACGTTCAGCGTGTTCGGCGTATGCAGCGGATCGTTGGCCGAGAACGGCACCAGCCAGTAGTTGGCCTTGAGGATGTCGAGCGAGATCGGCAGCGCGCCGACCAGGTTGCGCCAGAACTCGCGCCACAGATGCGCGCCGCGCGAATCGAGATTGGCGTGGCGGTCCCAGGCTTTCAGCGCCGCGCAGGCGTCGGCGGTCGGCACCGGGCCGCTCGAACTGAGCGCGGTCGGCAGCACGCAATACGTGTTGACGACGGTGTCGAGCGCCAGCTCTGCCGAGTGGATGCGGCTCGACAGGCCGATGTCTTCGAGCGAGGCCTGGTCGAAGCCAGTGCCCGGCCGACCGTCGCTGCCGTCGAGCCGCGCCAGCACCTGCAGGTTCGCGAGCCGCGTGCGCAGCGAACGCTGGGCGTTCTCGTCGCCGATGATGCGCGCGTAGCCGGTCAGCGGCTCGGCCGGATTGGTCAGCCAGTAGCTGTCGTTGAAATTGCCGACGAAGTCGTCGCGCTCGATCGTCGGCAGATGCGACGGCCCGAAGATGCCGGGCGCCGGCGCGTCGGCGTCGGTATCCCATTCGCAGGCCGAACGCGAACCGTCGAGCACCGGCAGGCCGGGCATGACCTGGCCGACGACGATCGACAATGGCGACGAGCACACCGCGCTTTTCGAATCCGGCACGTTCGGCACGACGGTGACGTCGCCGTAATACGCCTTGCCGCCGGGACCGGTCGCGACCGTGTTGACCCACGGCACGCCGAGGATGCTCTTGTGCAGCGCCTTGAACTCGTCGAGCGACTGCGCCTCGTCCCACTTGATGAACTGGTTGACGAGCCGGTCGTTCTCGGCGTTCGCGTCGCGCAGCGTGTACGCCTTGAGATTGGTCCAGCCGAGGATCGGCAGGCCGGCGGCGCTGATCGACACCATCGGCCCGTAATGCGAGCGGTACAGCGTCTTGGTTTCCTGCGTGACCGTGCCGTCGTCGTTCTTCACGTCGATCGTCACCGGCACCGGCGTCATGTCGCGCAGCTTGCCGTCGTAGAAATACTGCGTCGGCTTCAGCGGATTGAGCGTCAGTTCATAGAGCGTGAAACGCGACGCGGTCGACACCGTGTGGCTCCACGCGAAGTGATCGTTGAAACCGATCAGCACCGCCGGCAGGCCGTACAGCGACGCGCCCATGATGTCGAAGCGGCCGGGAATCGTCAGGTGCGCGAGATACAGGCGCTCGGTGCCGCTCCACGGAAAATGCGGATTCCCCCACAGCAGCGGCATGCCGTTGGTCGTCGCGTCCTTGCCGAACGCGTACATGTTGCTCGCGAAGCCGTTGTGCGCACGCAGCGACGCCAGGCCGTTCGGCGACGATTCGAGCAGCGCCGCCAGTTCGCTGGGCGAGCGCTTTTTCGTCGCCTTCTTCGCGGCAACGCCGAGCGCCGGCGGCTGCGCGGCGACGATCTCGTTGATCAGCGCCGACGAGCTGGCGATCAGCGACAGCCGGAAATAGCGGCGGAACATGTCGTCCTCGCTGATCGGCTGCAGCCACGCGGCATCGGCGCACGCGGCGTGACGGCCCGGATGCTCGCCGGCCTTCAGCTCGCGGATGTAGCGGTTGAAGCCGGCGACGTAGCCGCGCGTGCCTTCGATCACTTCCGGCAGCGACTTGGCCTTGAGATTGGCGACGACCGCATCGGTCGCGATGAACTTCCAGAAGTAGTCGCTGGTGACGTTGTCGGCGGTCGTGCTGTTCGGCACGATCGTGTAGCTGCCGTCGCGGCCCATGTACTTCGCGCGCTCGCCGCGGATCGTCACGAGGTCTTCCATCAGCACGCACAGGTTGTCGTCGGCGAACGCATAACCGTAGCCGTAGCCGATGCTGCCGAAGTCGTTCGCCTTGATATGCGGCACGCCGAGCGCGGTGCGCGTGATCTCGGCGTCGTATCGCGTGCCGTCGCCGCCGGACGAACTCGTCCCGGTCTGCGGAACCGAACTGCTGCCGCACGCGGCGAGCAGGACGAGCAGCAGCGCGCTGCCGCAATGGCGTATCGATTTCATGTACTCCCCCAGTCGTGTGGCCGGAATCGTCGTCGTGCCGGCTCTAGGACATCGATCATAGAGGCGGGGCTCGCAACGCTCCATGACCTGCCGGCCAGCGGCGTCGCCGCAGCGGCCAAGCCGTTCGCAGCCTCGTCCGATCCGACGGGGCGGCGACCGGCCGGCGCGCGCACGCTGGCGGCAGGAGGAAAACCATGAGCATCGAACGCAACAAGCAACTGGCGCGGGCATTCTTCGACGCGCTCAACCGCGGCGACGTGCCGGCGATCATCGACGCCTACGCCGACGACGGCTATTGCCTGACGACCGGCAACACGCTGATCTCCGGCAAGTTCGGCAAGGCGCAGATCGCACAGGCCGCCGGCGGCATCTTCGACGTGTTCCCGAACGGCATCCGCTTCACGATCAAGGCGATGACCGCCGAGGACGACCGCGTCGCGGTCGAAGCCGAATCGCAAGGCGATCACATCTCCGGCCAGCGCTACAGCAACCAGTACCACTTCTTCATGCGCTTCCGCGACGGCAAGCTCGCCGAGTTCAAGGAATACATGGATACCGAGCGCATCACCGACATTCTCTGCGGCGGCCAGCGACCGCCGCGCGCCGGATAACGCAATCGGCAAGCCGGCAATACCGGAGCCGGCTTACGCGTCGCGTCGCGTCCCGGTCGCGACCGGCGCAACCCAGTCCTCGCGCAGCGCCTTCAGCGGATGCAGCGCGCTGACGTGGCCCATGAACGGCGCCCAGATGTCGTAGCCGAGCAGTTGCTGCACGCGCGGCGACAGGCGGCGCGCGATCTGCGGCGGCACGCCGAGAAAATAATTCTCCTGCGTGCGCGCCCACGGCTCGCAGTACTGGTTCGAGAACGCCAGCCGCGGCGCGGCGCTGCGGTTCGCGCCGCCGCGATGCAGCAGCGTGCCGAGAAACACGACGCAGGCGCCGGCCGGCATCGTCGTCGGCACCAGTCGCGCTTCGAGATCGCCGCGCACCGGCGCGTCGGCGTCATGACCGTCGTAATTGCCCGCGACCTCGGCGTCGCTCCAGCGATGACTGCCCGGCAGCATCTCGGTACCGCCGTTGTCGGCGGTGAACGGATCGACCGCGACGATCGTCGACACGCTGATCGCCGGAGGCGGCCGCGGAATGCGATAGAACTGATCGTCGTAATGGATCGGCTGCGGCGTCTCGCCGGGGCGAATGCGGATCGCCTGGCTCGCCGTCAGCAGATAGCCGGGCTGCAACAGGCGGTCGAGCAGCGCGAGCACGCGCGGGTCTTCGGTGATGCGCTCGAAAATCGCGCCGCGCGCGACCAGCGTGTAAACGCGCTCGGTCTGATGGCCCTCGAAATTGTTGCGGCCGCTGTGGCGGTCCAGATGTGGGGCCAGCGCGTCACGCACCGCGCACAGATCGGCCGGCGTCAGGAAATCCTCGATGACGCTGTAGCCGTCGCGCTGGAGACGCTGCAGATGCGCTTCGGCATCGAACGACGCGAGCGCGTCGTCATCCGCTAGCCGCTGACGTTCTTCAGCCATGCCGTGCCCTCGAACCATTTGCCGTACAGCGCATCGTAACTGCCGTCGGCCTGGATCACGCGCAGGAAATTGTTCAGCCAGTTCAGGAAGTC
>DASSVA010000384.1:0-7715 GCA_035706385.1 Solimonas sp.
CGCGCGCCTCGCCGGCGTGCTGCTGTCGGGTTACTACAGCTCGACCGTCAGCGGCGCGGGCGGCGCGCCGCAGAGCGATATCGGCAATGCGTACTGCAGCAAGCCCGTGGCGCGCTGCGAGCCGCTCGACGCGGAAGTGCTGCGCAGGACCGGCCAGCACATCGCGCAGTTCCAGGGCCGCTATACCGGCAGCCGCTTTACCGTCGGCGGGTTCTAGGGCCTGTCAACGCGATGGCCGCCGCTGCGATGCTCCCGCAGGGGCGGGATCGTTCTGGCGCATCGCGGCGTTGCGCCAGAACGGTCTCCGTCACAGCGGTGGTCATCGCGTTAACGGGCCTTGGGCGAAGGCGGTCACGAGCGCGACGCTCGCCGGTTCGCGCAGCGTGCGCATGAACAGGTTCGAGGCTTCGGTCGCTTCGGGATTGATCTCGACCATCAGCGCGCCGCCGCGCTGCGCGAGCGGGATGAAGTTCGCCGCCGGATAGACGACGGCGGACGTGCCGACCGACACGAACAGATCGCAAGCGCCGATCAGCTCGCCGGCGCGCGCGAACACCGCGTCGTCGACCGCGTCCTCGAACCAGATGATGTCCGGTCGCAGCACGGCGCCGCAGTCGGCGCAATGTCGCGTGGCGAACGCTCCGGCGGTCGCATCGTCGCGCACGCCGTGCGTCGCGCAGCGCAGCCGCCACAGCGAGCCGTGCAGCTCGGCATCGACACGCACGCCGGCGCGCTGCAACAGGCCGTCGATGTTCTGCGTGATCACGTGCAGACGCGGATGCGCGGCCTGCAGCCGCGCAAGCGCGGCGTGACCGGCATGCGGCGCGCAGGCCAGCGCGCGCGTGCGCCGCAGCTCGTGGAAGTCGAGCACTTTCTGCGGATCGCGATCGAACGCGCGCTGGCACGCGTACTCGGTGTAGTCGTACTGGCCCCAGATGCCGTCGCGCCCGCGATAGGTCGGCACGCCGGATTCCGCCGACATGCCGGCACCGATGAAGAACACGACGGAACGGAAGTCGGCGAGGTGAATCAAGGGGTCCTGTCCCGGTCACGGCCAGGATCGTTGGCTGGCATGCGACGGAGTTTCCGCACAGGCTCGTCATTGCGAGGAGCGCAGCGACGAAGCAATCCAGCGACGCCGTTCGATCTGGCGGCGCGACTGGATTGCTTCGCGGTGCTCGCAATGACGATTGAACCCACGCAGTATTCCTCAACGCTTCAGCATCGGCTTGAGGAAGCGGCCGGTATGCGAGCGGGCATTCTTCGCGACATCCTCGGGCGTGCCGGTCACGACGATCTCGCCGCCGCCGGCGCCGCCTTCGGGACCGAGGTCGATGATCCAGTCGGCGGTTTTGATGACGTCGAGATTGTGTTCGATGATGACCACGGTGTTGCCGTGATCGCGCAGGCGTTCGAGCACTTTCAGCAATTGCGCGACGTCGTGGAAATGCAGGCCGGTCGTCGGTTCGTCGAGGATGTACAGCGTCTGGCCGGTGTCGCGCTTCGACAGTTCCTTGGCGAGCTTGACGCGCTGCGCTTCGCCGCCGGACAGCGTGGTCGCGTTCTGGCCGAGCGTGATGTACGACAGGCCGACGTCCATCAGCGTTTCGAGTTTCTTGCGCAACGCCGGCACCGGCTTGAAGAAATCGAGCGCTTCCTCGACGGTCATGTTCAACACTTCGTCGATGCCCTTGCCCTTGTACTTGATCTCCAGCGTCTCGCGGTTGTAGCGACGGCCTTTGCAGGTGTCGCAGGTGACGTAGACGTCGGGCAGGAAGTGCATCTCGACCTTGATGACGCCGTCGCCTTCGCAGGTTTCGCAGCGGCCGCCCTTGACGTTGAAGCTGAAGCGGCCGGCCTGGTAACCGCGTGCGCGTGATTCCGGCACGCCGGCGAACAGTTCGCGGATCGGCGTGAACAACTGCGTGTACGTCGCCGGGTTCGAGCGCGGCGTGCGGCCGATCGGCGACTGGTCGATGTCGATCACCTTGTCGAGCTGGTCGAGCCCGTCGATGCCGTCGCAGATCGCATGCTGCGTGCTCGCGTTGTTGAGCTGGCGCGCGGCGAACGCGTACAGCGTGTCGTTGATCAGCGTCGATTTGCCGGAGCCGGACACGCCGGTCACGCAGGTCATCATGCCGAGCGGAATCTCGGCGCTGACGTTCTTCAGGTTGTTGCCGCGCGCGTTGCGGATCGTGATGTGCTTGTCGGGCTGGCGCGGCGTGCGCACCTTCGGCACGGCGATCGCCTCGGCGCCGGACAGATAGCGGCCGGTGATCGATGCCTTGTTTTTCTCGATCTGTTTCGGCGTGCCTTCGGCGATCACGCGGCCGCCGTGCACGCCGGCGCCGGGGCCGATGTCGATGACGTGGTCGGCGTGGCGGATCGCATCTTCGTCGTGTTCGACGACGATCACCGTGTTGCCGAGATCGCGCAGCCGGAACAGCGTCTGCAGCAGGCGTTCGTTGTCGCGCTGGTGCAGGCCGATCGACGGTTCGTCGAGCACGTACATCACGCCGACCAGGCCGGCGCCGATCTGCGACGCGAGGCGGATGCGCTGCGCTTCGCCGCCGGACAGCGTTTCGGCGCTGCGCGCGAGCGTCAGGTAATCGAGGCCGACGTTGTTGAGGAAGCCGAGCCGTGCGCCGATCTCCTTGATGATCTTGTCGGCGATGTTCTGCTTGTGGCCGGGCAGTTTCATCTTCGCGAAGAAGCCTTCCGCGTCGCGCACCGACAGTTCGGTGATCGACGGCAGGTTGCGGTCGGCGACAAACACGTGGCGCGACGCGCGGTTCAGGCGCTGGCCGTCGCATTCCGGGCACGGCTTGTTGCTGAGGTACTTCGCGAGTTCCTCGCGCACCGCGTCGGATTCGGTTTCGCGGTAACGCCGTTCGAGATTCGGGATGATGCCTTCGAACTTGTGCGTGCGTTTCTGCACGCGGCCGCGCTCGTCCGGATAGCGGAACTCGATGCGCTCGTCGCCGCTGCCGTACAGCAGCACGCGACGCACCTTCTCCGCCAGCTTGTTGAACGGCTTGTCCGGATCGAAGCCGTAATGCTCGGCGAGCGAGGTGACGAAATGCCAGTAATACGGATTGCGCTTGTCCCACGAGCGGATCGCGCCGGCGGCGAGCGACAGCTCCGGATGCGCGACGACGCGTTCCTCGTCGAACACCTGCATCTGGCCGAGGCCGTCGCATTTCGGGCAGGCGCCGTGCGGCGCGTTGAACGAGAACAGGCGCGGTTCGAGTTCCTCGATCGAATAGCCGCAATGCGGGCACGACATCTTCGATGAGAACGTGATCGTCTCGCCGCTGCCCGAGTGCGGCGCGACGTAGGCGATGCCTTCCGACAGCCGCAGCGCGGTCTCGAACGATTCGGCGAGCCGCTGCTTCAGATCGGCGCGCACCTTGAAGCGGTCGACGACGATCTCGATGTCGTGCTTGAGTTTGCGGTTGAGCTTCGGCACTTCGTCGAGTTCGTAGACGCGGCCGTCGACGCGCAGCCGCACGAAGCCCTGCGCGCGCGCCTGTTCGAACCATTCCAGATGCTCGCCCTTGCGGCCGCGCACGACCGGCGCGAGCAGCAGCCACGCCGAATCGGCCGGCAGCGACAGCACGTGATCGACCATCTGCGACACCGACTGCGCTTCGAGCGCGACGTCGTGGTCCGGGCAGCGCGCGGTGCCGACGCGCGCGTACAGCAGGCGCAGGTAGTCGTAGATCTCGGTGACGGTGCCGACCGTCGAGCGCGGATTGTGCGAAGTCGATTTCTGCTCGATCGAGATCGCCGGCGACAGACCCTCGATCGAATCGACGTCGGGCTTGTCCATCTGGCCGAGGAACTGGCGCGCGTATGCCGACAGTGATTCGACGTAGCGGCGCTGGCCTTCGGCATACAGCGTGTCGAACGCCAGCGACGACTTGCCGGAACCGGACAGGCCGGTGATGACGGTGATCTTGTCGCGCGGCAGGTCGAGCGAGACGTTCTTGAGATTGTGCGTGCGGGCGCCGCGGATACGGATGCTGTCCATCAGGGCGGTCTGGGAACGGGCAAGGGGGAACGCGATACTATATGGGTCCGGCCCGCGCTCATTCAAAGGCGAAGCGCGCGGGAACCCCAGCGCTGCTGGCAGGTCTTTTGCAGCCTGTCTGTCAGTCTTTCGCCAGCCCAGATCCGACACGATGAACGCACTCGAATGGCGCGCGACGTCCGCGCTTTCCCTCCTGCAGGCGCTGCGCATGCTCGGCATGTTCATGATCCTGCCGGTGTTCGAACTGTATGCGCGCGACCTGCCGGGCGGCGTCACGGCGCTGCAGATCGGCCTGGCGATCGGGTTGTACGGCCTCGTGCAGGCCTGCCTGCAGATTCCGGTCGGCATGCTGTCGGACCGCATCGGCCGCAAGCCGGTGATCGTCGCCGGCCTCGCGCTGTTCGCGCTCGGCAGCTTCGTCGCCGGCCACACGCATGACATCCACTGGATTCTCGTCGGCCGCGCGATCCAAGGCGCCGGCGCGATCTCCGGCGCGGTCTCGGCGCTGCTCGCCGACCTGACGCGGCCGCAGGTGCGGACCACGGCGATGGCGGTGATGGGCGCCGGCATGGGCGTGTCGTTCATCGTCGCGCTGGTGCTCGGGCCGGTCATCAGCGGGCCGATCGGCGTGCCCGGCATCTTCGATCTGACCGGCGTGCTGGCGATCGTCGCGATTCCCGGCGTGCTGCTGCTGGTGCCGTCGGCGCCGCGCCTGCCGACCGTGCCCGGCGGTCTGCGCCGCGCGCTGCGCGATTCGCAGCTGCTGCGTCTCGACGGCGGCATCTTCCTGCTGCACGCGATGATGACGACGCTGTTCCTCGCCGCGCCGCAGGCGATCGAGCAGACGCTCGGCCTGCCGAGTTCGCGGCACTGGGAGGTCTATCTGCCGGTGCTGCTGTTGTCGATCATCCCGGTGTTCCCGATGATCCGCCGCATCGAGGCCAAAGGCCGCGTCAAGCAGGCGTTTCTCGGTTCGATCGCGCTGCTGTGCATCGCACTGCTGACCGCCTCGGAAGTGCACGCCAACGCGACCGGCCTGTGCCTGGCGCTGGTGATCTTCTTCATCGGCTTCAATTATCTCGAAGGCTCGCTGCCGTCGATGATCTCGCGCCGCGCGCCGCCGGACCAGAAAGGCGCGGCGCTCGGCGTCTACGCGACCAGCCAGTTCCTCGGCGGTTTCGCCGGCGGCACGCTCGGCGGCTTCGCGCTCGGCCACTGGGGCATCGGCGGCGCGTTCGCGGTCGCCGGCCTGCTGCCGCTGGTCTGGCTGAGCTTCGCCGCCAGCTTCGCGCCGCCGCCGCTCGTGCACGGTGCCGAACCGAGTTCGTGAAGCGCGCGAGCGGAAGCTCTGCACAGCGTCGCGAGCGGGTGTCTGGCGCTGGCCGCCGGAGCGCAGGAAGCGCAGCGTACATCAGTACGTAAGCATTCCGAGCACCGCCGGACAGCGCCAGGCGCACGCGCAGTAGCGGTGCTGAGCTTTCGGGGCCGGCGCCGGTTTTGTGATCTAATGCCGCACGCTTTTCGTCCCGTTGCGACATCATCCGGACTCCCGGATGCCGCGGTCGCGGCGACTCTTACCCCGTCAACGTTTCGGAGGCAGTCATGGCCCGTGGCGTCAATAAAGTGATCCTGATCGGCAATCTCGGCAAAGATCCCGAGGTCCGCTATTTCCCGTCCGGCGACGCGATCGCCAACGCCACCATCGCCACCACCGAAGGCTGGAAGGACAAGCAGACCGGCGAGCAGAAGGAAGCGACCGAGTGGCACAACGTCGTGTTCCCCGGCAAGCTCGGCGAGATCGCCGGCAAGTACCTGAAGAAAGGCTCGAAGGTCTACGTCGAAGGCTCGTTGCGCACGCGCAAGTGGGAGAAGGACGGCGTCACCCGTTACACCACCGAGATCCGTGTGCAGGACATGCAGATGCTCGACGGCAAGCCGGGCGGCGGTTCGGCGTCGATGGGCAGCGAGGAGCCGCGCGGCAATTACGGCGCATCATCGCGTCCGCCCGCGCGCAGCAGCGCTCCGGCCGCCGCCGCGCCGGCTGACATGGACGCGCCGTTCGAGGACGACGACATCCCGTTCTGAGCCATCGGCTTTCGCCGCTTCCGCAAAAGGCCCGCACGCGGGCCTTTTGCTTGTCCGCTGCCGCTACACTCGGGCGTTCGAAATTCTGGAGAAAACGCGATGAAAGCCGTCGTCTGCAAGGAACTCGGCCTGCCCGAGAAGCTGGTCGTCGAGGAATGGCCGGCGCCGAAAATGGGCGCGGGCCAGGTGCGGATCAAGGTGGCCGGCGCCGACGTCAATTTTCCCGACGTGCTGATCATCCAGGGCAAGTACCAGCTCAAGGCGCAGCCGCCGTTCGTGCCGGGCGCCGGCGTCACCGGCACCGTGCTCGAAGTCGGCGAGAAGGTGAAGCACCTGAAAGCCGGCGACGCGGTCGCGGCGCTGATCAACGTCGGCGGCTTCGCGAGCGAGGCGGTCGCCGACGCGGCGTTCTGCATGCCGCTGCCGCCGGGCCTCGATCTCGCCGAGGCGGCGGCGTTTCCGCTGGTCTACGGCACCTCGTATCACGCGCTCAAGCAGCGCGGCCGGCTCAAGGCCGGCGAGACGCTGCTGGTGCTCGGTGCGTCCGGCGGCGTCGGCCTGTCGGCCGTGCAGCTCGGCAAGAAGATGGGCGCGCGCGTGATCGCCGCCGCGTCGAGCGCGGAAAAGCTGGCGCTCGCCAAGCAGCATGGTGCCGACGAGCTGATCGACTATTCGCAGCAGAGCCTCAAGGATGCGATCAAGACGCTGACCAAGGGGCAGGGCGCCGACGTGATCTACGATCCGGTCGGCGGCGCGCTCGGCGAGGAATGCCTGTCGTGCATCGCCTGGAACGGCCGCTATCTCGTGATCGGCTTCGCCGCCGGTCCGATCCCGAATCTCGCGGCGAATCGCCTGCTGCTGAAAGGCGCGTCGGCGGTCGGCGTGTTCTGGGGCGCGTTCGCGCAGCGCGAGCCGGCGGTCAACGCCGACAACTTCCGCGAGCTGTTCGCGTGGTACGCGGCCGGCGAGATCAGGCCGCACGTCTCGAAGCGCTACACGCTCGATCAGGCGCCGCAGGCGCTGCGCGACATGATGGATCGGCGCGTGACGGGTAAAATCGTCATCGTTCCCTGAACTGCCGTCCAAGCTGCTGCGCTCGGCCACTCGCGTGCCGGCGGTGCTCGGAATGCTCACGTACAGATGTACGCTGCGCTTCCTGCGCTCCGTCCTCACGCGAGTTGCCATCGCTCGCGACGCTTGGCCGGCCGTTCGGCATCCGAAAAAAAACAGGCGGTTCGATGCCGCCGTGGTAAGGCATGTTCAATCGCATCATCGTCGTCTGTACCGGCAACATCTGCCGCAGCCCGATCGCCGAAGGCCTGCTGAAGGCGCGGCTGAAAGCCCGCAAGCTCGACATCTGCTCGGCCGGCACCGGCGCGCTGGTCGGCTTCCCGGCCGATCCGCTCGCGGTCGAGGTCGCCGCCGATTACGGTCTCGACATCTCCGCGCATCGCGCACAGCAGGCGACGCTGCCGCTGCTGTCGGCAATGGACCTCGTGCTGACGCTCGACCAGAGCCACAGCGACTGGATCAACAGCCGCTATCCGCAACTGCGCGGCCGCGTCCACAAGATCCTGAAATGGCGCGAGGACGCCGA
>DASSVA010000385.1:0-4488 GCA_035706385.1 Solimonas sp.
GCGAAGATGTGCGCCGAGGTCGGCGTGCCGTAATGCCACAGGTAGAACAGCTCGCCCGGCAGCCAGATCAGGAACGGCAGATTCAGCAACAGCCACAGCCACGGACGTCCGAGCAGCGCCAGCATGAAAAGCTCCGCCAGCACGGCAGCCAGCAGCGCCGTCGCGGCCGCCGGAGCGTTCGGCGCGGCGCCGGGCAGATGGACGTTCGGACTGACGACGGCGATCAGCAGCAGCAGGCACAGCAGCCAGCCGGTCGCCGTCGCGGTTTTTTCTTCACGGAACATGAGAACCGCAAGCATAGCGGCATCACCCGCGCCTGCCGGCGAAATCCCGGGTCGTGCCTCGGTTTGAAATGAAAACATCCGTCATTGCGAGCCGCGCAGCGGCGAAGCAATCCAGCGGCACGACCGGATTGCGCCCTGCAGCTGGATGGCTTCGTCGATCTTTCGGTCTCCTCGCAATGACGAATTTCAAACTGAGGCACGACTAAATCCCGCGCGCCGTTGCCGTGACATCTGGAACAATGCGGCAATGGCCACTTACGTCATCGGCGATCTCCAGGGTTGTTTCGCGGGGCTGGAAGCCCTGTTGCGGAAAGTCGGATTCGTCCGGGACCGCGACCGGCTGCTGCTGTGCGGCGATCTGGTCGCGCGCGGCCCCGATTCGCTGGCGACGCTGCGCTTCGTCGCCGGTCTCGGCCGCGGCGCCGTCAGCGTGCTCGGCAATCACGACCTGCATCTGCTGGCGCTCGCCGAGCGCGGCGAGCGCGGCGATCCCGACGACCGGCTGGCGCCGGTCCTCGACGCGCCGGACGCCGGACGCCTGCTCGACTGGCTGCGCCGGCAGCGGCTCGCATACCGCGACCCGCAGCATCCGCTGCTGCTGGTGCACGCCGGTCTCGCGCCGCAATGGACGCAGCGGCAGACGCTGCGACTGGCCGCCGAAGTCGAAACCGAGCTGCGCGATCCGCGGCGTTTCCGCCGCTTCGTCGGCCGGATGTACGGCAACGATCCGAACCGCTGGTCGGATCGCCTGCGCGGCGCGGCGAGGCTGCGCTGCATCGTCAACATCCTGACCCGCGCGCGGTTCTGCAGCGCCGACGGCGATTTCGACTATCGCTACAAAGGCACGATCGAGCGCGCGCCGCCGGGCCTGCTGCCGTGGTTCGCGGTGCCCGGCCGACGCTCGGCGCGCAGCACCGTCGTGTTCGGCCACTGGTCGGCGCTCGGACGCGTGCACTGGCCCGGCCATCATGTCTACGGGCTCGATACCGGCTATGTCTGGGGCGGGCGGCTCAGCGCCCTGCGTCTCGACGATCGCCGGCTGTTCCAGGTTGCCGCGCCGGGCGCCGCGCGAGCGCCCGGCGGGGCTGCGAACTAGTCCGGACAGGGCTTCATTTCCGGCATCAAGATCGCCATCTTGCCAGCTGAATCCATGATGAATTCTTTAAAATTGCTGCGGTGCGTGATTGTCTTACAGCGCGACCGCCGCGCATGTGGTACCTAAGCGGTCCTGTTGACCGTTTATTCAATGACAGGAAGGCGCCGACCTGACCGGCAGCATTCCGCGCCGCGTTTCCCCCGCGGCACAAGGGAGAGGGACGTGGTTCCAGCCAGCACATGCGACCGTTCGTACGGCAAACGGCTACGCCGGACATTGCCGGCCGTCCGCCGCGCTTGCGCGATGCCATCGTACCGCCGGGCTTCCTCGATTCCGCGGTCCTGATTTCCCGCCGGGCGAGGATTCGTCGCCCGCGGCTCAACCATTGCATATCCAATTCACCATTCAATGAGCAACGATCTCGTCTTCATCATCATGGACAGCTGCCGCTTCGACAGCTACCGCGCCGCCAGGACCCCGACGATGGGCCGCATCGGCGAAGGCGCGCGCCGCTACGCGTACGCGTCGTGGACCAGCCCGTCGCATTACACCTACCTGATGGGCATGATCCCGCACGACAGCCCGCGCAACGTATTCGCGTCCGAGGTCTACAAGAAGGACTTCACGAAGTGGGTCGACCGGCTCGGCATCGACGGCCTGTCGTTCAAGAGTTTCGTCCCGCATCTGTCGCTGCCGAAAGTGCTGCAGGACGAGGGCTACCGCACGGTCGCGCGCGTGTCGATGCCGGTGCTCAATCCGCTGAGCCATCTGAACCGGCACTTCGACGACTACAAGCTGATGGCGAACCACAACGACTTCGCCGGCATGGTCAAGGAAATCGAGTTCGACGAGGACGAGCCGAGCTTCCACTTCCTCAACCTCGGCGAGACGCACTACCCGTACATGCTCGATCCCGGCACGCTGCCGCATATCTCCGGCGTGCACGGCGTGTTCAAGCGCATGGACGATTCGCTCGGCCAGGCAACCGAAGACCGGTTCTTCGACGACAAGCAGATGAAGGATCTGCATCAGCAGCAGATCAAGACCGTCGAATACGTCGACGGCGTGCTCGACGCGCTGGTGTCGAAAGCGCCGGTCGGCACGCATTTCGTCATCACCGCCGATCATGGTGAGTGCTTCGGCGAGGACGGATATTTCGGCCACGGCCCGATCGTGCACGACAAGGTGCTCGAAGTGCCGTTCCTCGAAGGCAAGAAGAAGTAAGTCTCCCCCCGGACTGATGTGACGCTGGAGTTTCCGATGAAGAACAGCCGCCCCACGCAGACGTTCGATGTGATCGGCCTGCAGGCCGCCGATCTGCCGCATGCGGGCCTGGCCGCCGCAGCCGCGCGCAGTGGCGGCCTCGGCGTGCTCGATCTCGAATTCGTCGTCGACGGCGAGCTCGCGGCGCGCAACTTCGCGCAGCTGTGCGGCGACGCCGGAGCCCGTCTCGGCCTGCGCGTCACGCCGGGCAGCGCGAAACTCGCGAAGCAGCTGCTCAACGACGCCGGCGACCGCGCGTTCACCATCGTTCTCGCCGGCACCGACAATTACAGGAAATTGCGCAAGGACGCCGGCCTGCGCGCCGGCGACCGGGCCTGGGCGGAGATCAGCGATCCGGCACAGCTCGGCGCGACCAGCGGCTGCGACGGCCTTGTCGTCCGCGGCCACGAATCCGGCGGCTGGGTCGGCGAATACACCAGTTACATCCTGTTGCAGAAGCTCGGTGGCCGCACCGAGCTGCCGATCGTCGTGCAGGGCGGCATCGGCGTGCATTCGGCGGCGGCCTGCCGCATCGCCGGCGCCGCCGGCGTCGTGCTCGACGACCAGTTGCTGCTGCTCGCCGAGTCGCCGCTGCCGCTCGCGCTGCAGAACGAATTCGCGCGCCTCAACGGTTCGGAAACGCGGCTGTTCGGCGAACTGCTCGACCGCAGCTGCCGCGTCTACGCGCGGCCCGGCAGTGCCGCGCTGAAGACCGCCGAGGACGACAACCGCGACGCCGAAGGCGGTCTGCTCGCGCTCGACGACTGGCAGAACAAGATCGCCGGCATGATGAGCCGCGCCGGCGGCAGCGAGACGCTGTTCCCGCTCGGCCAGGGCATCGGTCTGGCCGCGGCGTTTCGCAAGCGTTACGGCAGCGTCGCGAAGCTCGTGCAGGCGATCCGCCGCGCCAGCCGCCAGCAGATCGAACAGGCCGCGAGCCTGCGCTTCATCGACGAGCACGGCGCGCTCGCGCAGTCGCACGGCACGCGTTACCCGCTCGCGCAAGGGCCGATGACGCGCGTCTCCGACTCGCCCGATTTTGCGGTCGACGTCGCCAAAGGCGGCGCGCTGCCATTCCTCGCGCTGGCGCTGATGCGCGGCGAGCAGGTCCGCGAAATGCTGGAGCAGACGCGCGATCGCATCGGCGACAAGCCGTGGGGCGTCGGCATGCTCGGCTTCATCCCGCATTCGCTGCGCGAGGAACAGTGCGCGGAAATCTGGAAATGCCCGCCGCCGTTCGCGCTGATCGCCGGCGGCCGTCCGGATCAGGCCGCCGAATTCGAGAAGCGCGGCATCAAGACCTACATCCACGCGCCGGCGCCGGCGCTGCTGAAGATGTATCTCGAACAGGGCGCGCGCCGCTTCGTGTTCGAAGGCCGTGAATGCGGCGGTCACATCGGTCCGCTCGCGAGCTTCACGCTCTGGGAGGAAATGATCGACGTGCTGCTCGAGCACGTGAAGCCGGGCGCGGAAAAGGACATCCATCTGCTGTTCGCCGGCGGCGTCCACGACGCGCGGTCCGGCGCGATGGTCGCGGCGATGACCGCGCCGCTCGCGGCTCGCGGCATGAAAGTCGGCGCGCTAATGGGCACGGCCTATCTGTTCACCGAGGAAATCGTCGCCAGCGGCGCGATCGTCGACGGCTTCCAGCAGCAGGCGCTCGCCTGCGCGCGCACCAAGAATCTGGAAACCGGGCCCGGTCATGCAACCCGCTGCGCCGATACCGGTTTTGCCCGCGAGTTCTTCGACAAGCGCCGCGAGCTGATCCGCGCCGGCCGCAGCGCCGAGGAAATCCGCGACGAACTCGAGGACCTCAACCTCGGCCGCCTGCGCGTCGCCTCGAAA
>DASSVA010000386.1:0-12330 GCA_035706385.1 Solimonas sp.
CGCGAGCGCGGCATCACGATCAAGGCGCAGGCGGTGCAGCTGCATTACCGCGCGAAGAACGGCGAGCTCTATCAGTTCAACCTGATCGACACGCCGGGACACGTCGATTTCTCGTACGAAGTCAGCCGTTCGCTCGAAGCCTGCGAAGGTGCGCTGCTGGTCGTCGATGCGTCGCAGGGCGTCGAGGCGCAGTCGGTCGCCAACTGCTACACCGCGCTCGAACAGAATCTCGAAGTGCTGCCGGTGCTGAACAAGGTCGATCTGCAGAACGCCGAGCCGGACCGCGTCTGCGACGAGATCGAACAGGTGATCGGCATCCCGGCGATGGACGCGCTGCGCGTCTCGGCGAAGACCGGACTCAACGTGCCGGACGTGCTCGAAGCGGTCGTCGAGCGCCTGCCGCCGCCGAACGGCGATCCGGACGCCAGGTTGCAGGCGCTGATCGTCGACTCGTGGTTCGACAACTATCTCGGCGTCGTCTCGCTGGTGCGCGTCGTCAACGGCTCGGTGAAGAAAGGCCAGAAGATCCGCGTGCTGTCGACCGGCAAGGATCACGAGATCACGATGATGGGCGTCAACGCGCCGAAGCGCGTGTTCAAGGACGAACTGCAGTGCGGCGAAGTCGGCTTCATCGTCGCCGGCATCAAGGACATTTTCGGCGCACCGGTCGGCGACACGCTGACGCTCGCCGGCAATGCCAGCGTCAACGCGCTGCCGGGTTTCCGCACGGTGCAGCCGCGCGTGTTCGCCGGCATGTTTCCGATCGACGCCGAGGATTTCGAGGACTTCCGCGAATCGCTGCAGAAGCTGCGCCTCAACGATTCGGCGCTGCAGTTCGAACCGGAGAACTCGACGGCGCTCGGCTTCGGCTTCCGCATCGGCTTCCTCGGCATGCTGCACATGGAGATCGTGCAGGAGCGGCTGGAACGCGAATACAACTTGAATCTCATCACGACCGCGCCGTCGGTCGTCTACGAGGTGCTGAAGAACGACGGCGACGTCATCAAGGTCGACAATCCCGCCGAGCTGCCGGAACCCGGCTTCATCAGCGAGCTGCGCGAACCGATCATCAATGCCCGCATCCTGATGCCGCACGACTACGTCGGCAGCGTCATGCAGCTGTGCATGGAAAAGCGCGGCGTGCAGAAGAACCTGCGCTATCTCGGCAGTCAGGTGCAGATGGAAGTCGAGATGCCGATGGCCGAGGTCGTGCTCGATTTCTTCGACCGCCTGAAAAGCGTGTCGCGCGGCTACGCGTCGTTCGAATACGAGTTCGTGCGCTTCGAGGCCGCCGATCTGGTCAAGCTCGACGTGCTCGTCAACGGCGACAAGGTCGACGCGCTGGCGTCGATCGTCCATCGCGACAGCGCCTATCCGCGCGGCCGCGATCTGTGCGAGCGCATGCAGGATGTCATCCACCGGCAGATGTTCGACATCGCGATCCAGGCGGCGATCGGCGCCAAGATCATCGCGCGCTCGACGGTCAAGGCGCTGCGCAAGGACGTCACCGCCAAATGCTACGGCGGCGATACCTCGCGCAAGAAGAAGCTGCTCGAAAAGCAGAAAGAGGGCAAGAAGCGCATGAAGCAGGTCGGCTCCGTCGAGATTCCGCAGGAAGCGTTCCTCGCGGTGCTCGGCGTCGAGAAGAAGAAAAAGTAGGCTCCATCAATTTCTGACAGTTTTCCTGGAATCGGACATGCAAGCCATACAGTGGGATTTCGCCACCATCCTGACGCTGCTGACGCTGGTGACCGGCGTGGTGTGGGTGCTCGACAAACTGTGGCTGGGGCCGAAGCGCCGCAAGCGCCTGGCCGTCGATGCGGTCGACAAGCCGGGCGCCTTCGTCGATTTCTGCCGCTCGTTCTTTCCGGTCATCTTCGTCGTGCTGATGCTGCGCTCGTTCGTCGCCGAGCCGTTCCGCATTCCGTCCGGCTCGATGATTCCGACGCTGCTGGTTGGCGACTTCATCCTCGTCAACAAGTTCGCGTACGGCTTTCGCGATCCGGTGTTCCACTACAAGTTCATCAAGAAAGGCGAACCGGCGCGCGGCGACGTCGTCGTGTTCCGCTGGCCGGTCGATCCGTCCAAGGACTTCATCAAGCGCATCGTCGGCATTCCCGGCGATCACATCGTCTATCGCAACAAGCAGCTGTTCGTGAACGGCGAGCCGGCGACGCTCGACGCCGACGGCGCGTACACCGCGCCGGGTTTGCCGCCGCCCGGCGTCGTCTACCGGATGAAGGAACATCTCGGCCCCGTCGATCACCGCATTCTCGTCAATCCCGACCGGCCCGCCGACGATTTCGAATTCATCGTGCCACCCGGCGAATACTTCGCGATGGGCGACAACCGCGACGGTTCCGACGACAGCCGCCGCTGGGGCACGGTTCCCGAGCGCAATCTGGTCGGCAAGGCGTTCATGATCTGGATGTCGTGGGACGCCGAGAACACGCGCGTCGAGTTCTCGCGCATCGGCAAGGCGATCCGCTAAGCTAGCCAAAACGGGGAGGGGAACAGCATGCGTACGATGCGTCATCAACGCGGTCTGGGCTGGTTCGGCTTGCTGTTCGTGCTGGCCGTGATCGGCTTCGTCGCCATCGTCGTCGTCAAGACGCTGCCGATGTATCTGAACCAGATGAAAGTCGCTTCCGGCGTGCACGCGACCGCGACCGATCCGGAAAACGCCAAGGCCGATGTCCATAACCTGCGCAGGGAACTGCAGAAGTACTGGGACATCAACGACGTCGACTACCTGACGGTTTCGGAAATCGACGTCAAACGCACCAACACCGGCCGCTTCCTCAGCTACGACTACGAAGCGCGCGAGCATCTGTTCTACAACATCTACATCGTCATCGAATTCGCCGACGACGTGCCGCTGGCCAACGTGCAGTCTTGACGCGCGCGACGAAAACGCTCGAACGACGCCTCGGTCATGTGTTCCGCGACGCGCGGATGCTCGATCAGGCGCTGACGCACCGCAGCACCGGACATCTCAACAACGAGCGGCTGGAGTTTCTCGGCGACGCGCTCGTCAACTTCGTCATCGCCGAAGCGCTCTACCGGCTTCGCGACAGCGCCGAAGAAGGTGCGTTGTCGCGCCTGCGCGCGAGCCTCGTGCGCGAAGCGACGCTGGCCGCGCTCGCGCGCGAACTCGAACTCAGCGACGTGCTGACGCTCGGCGAGAGCGAGTTGAAGTCCGGCGACTATCGGCGCGATTCGATCCTCGCCGACGCGTTCGAGGCGATCCTCGGCGCGGTCTATCTCGACGGCGGCTTCGAAGCGGCGAAAGCAGTCTGCGAGCGGCTGTTCGCGTCGCTGCTCGCCGATCTGCCGGATGCCGACAGCCTCAAGGACGCCAAGACGCGGCTGCAGGAATGGCTGCAGGCGCAGGGCCGGCCGCTGCCGCGCTACGAGGTGATCGACGAAAGCGGCCCGCCGCACAAGCGGTCATTCCGCGTGCGCGCGTCGCTCGCCGATGACGGATTCGCGACCGAGGCGCAGGGTTCGAGCCGGCGCGGCGCCGAGCAGGACGCCGCCAGCCAGCTGCTGCAGACCTTACAATCGCGCCATGCATAGCGGTCTCATCTCGATCGTCGGTCGGTCCCCATCGCAAGCGCATGGCGCTTGCGAAGCAAAAACCGCGGCGGCTGTTGCCGACGTTGGGCCGCGGCGGCGAGAACCGGGGGTTGTTCGTTCATAGCGGTCTCATCTCGATCGTCGGTCGGCCCAACGTCGGAAAAAGCTCGTTGCTGAATGCGCTGGTCGGGCGCAAGGTCAGCATCGTCTCGCACAAGCCGCAGACTACGCGGCATCGTATTCAGGGCGTCGTCAACCGCGCGCAAGGCCAGATCGTGTTCGTCGACACGCCGGGCCTGCACCAGCGCGAGACGCGGCGGCTGAACCGGGCGATGAACGAACAGGCGATGGCGAGCTTCTACGATGTCGATCTGATCGTGCTGGTGGTCGAAGCGAAACGCTGGACCGACGAGGACGCCGCCGTGTTGCGCCGGCTCGAGGGCATGCCGACGCCGGTCGGTCTGGTCGTCAACAAGATCGATCGCATCACCGACAAGGCGGCGCTGCTGCCCGAACTGCAGAAGCTCGCGGCGCTGCGCGATTTCGCGTTCGTCGTGCCGTTGTCGGCGCTCAGACGCAGCAATACCGCGGCGCTGCTCGACGAAATCTTCCGGCGGCTGCCGGAAGGTCCGCCGCTGTATCCGGAAGACCAGATCGTCGGTTACGACGACGCGTTCCTGGTCTCGGAAATCGTTCGCGAGAAGCTGACGCGCAACCTGCACCAGGAGCTGCCGTATTCGCTGACGGTCGGCGTCGAGCAATACGAGCGCGACGGCAAGCTCGATCGCATCGATGCGGTGATCTGGGTCGAGCGCGAAGGCCAGAAGAAGATCGTCATCGGCGAGGACGGCATCACGCTCAAGCAGGTCGGCACCAGTGCGCGGCGCGAACTCGAGCGCCTGCTCGATCGCAAGGTCTTCCTCAAGCTCTGGGTGCGCGTGCGCGAGAACTGGAGCGACGATCTCAAGGCGCTCAAGCAGTTCGGTCTGAGCGGCGATTGAGCCCATGCGGGAGCGCATCGCGCTCGAACCGGCGTATCTGCTGAACCGCCGGCCGTATCAGGACAGCAGCCTGCTGCTCGAAGCGTATACGCGCGGACATGGCCGCGTCGGCCTCGTCGCGCGCGGCGCGCGCGGGCCGAAGTCGAAACTGCGCGGTGTCCTGCAACCGTTCTCGCCGCTGCTGCTGAGCTGGAGCGCGGCCGGCGAGCTCGGCACGGTGACCGGTGCCGAGGCCGCCGGACCGCCGCTGCTGCTCGGCGGTGAACGCGTGTTCTACGGCTGGTATCTCAACGAGCTGATGCTGCGTCTGCTGCAACGCCAGGATGCGCACCCGCTGCTGTTCGACGCTTACGCTCTGGCCTTGCAGCAACTGCCGGGCGAGATCACCGTCGCGCAGGACGCCTTGCGCATCTTCGAGCGCGATCTGCTCGCCGAGACCGGCTACGGCCTGTTGCTGCCGGACGACCTGCAGCCGCAGCTGCGCTACCGCTATCACGCCGAACACGGCCCGCTGCCGGTCGCGGCGGATACGCCCGGCAGCTATAGCGGCGCCAGTCTGACGGACCTGCGCGACGGCCAGTTCTCGTCGAACGCGGCGCGCGCCGACGCGCTGCGCCTGTTGCGCGAGGCTATCGCCGCGCAGCTCGGCGGCCGGCCGCTGGAAACGCCGCGGCTGCTGCGTGAGATGCGCGGATAATCTTGAGCGCCGAACCCATGGAAAAGCTTTCTCCGTGTCACGTCATTACCCGCGCAAGCGGAAATGACGGCGGGCTCTGAATCATGCCGTCTTGATCTGTGTAATCTGCGTAATCTGTGGTTCCACGCCTTTCTCATCACGATCCGTCACCATGCCCACGTCACCCATCCGCCTCGGCGTCAACGTCGATCACGTCGCGACGATCCGGCAGGCGCGCGGCACCGTCTATCCGGATCCGGTCGAGGCCGGCTGCGTCGCACTCGCCGCCGGCGCCGCGAGCATCACCGTGCATCTGCGCGAGGATCGCCGTCATATCCAGGATCGCGACGTGCAGGCGCTGGTGAAGCGGCACCGCGCGCGGATCAATCTGGAAATGGCGGCGACGCCGGCGATGCTGGCGCTGGCCTGCAAGCTGAAACCGGCGTTCGTCTGTCTGGTGCCGGAACGGCGCGAGGAACTGACGACCGAAGGCGGGCTCGACGTCGCCGGCCAGCTCGATGCGATCCGCGCCGCCTGCCGGCGACTGGCGAAGGCCGGCATCGCGGCGGCGCTGTTCATCGATGCCGATCCGCGCCAGTTGCAAGCGGCGCGCGCCAGCGGCGCGCCGCATCTGGAGATTCACACCGGCGCGTACGCCGATGCGCGCGGCGCCGCGCAGACCGCCGAACTGCGGCGGATCGCCGCGTTCGCGAAAGCTGCGCACAAGGCCGGCTTCGAAGTGCATGCCGGTCATGGCCTGACGACCGCGAACGTCGCGCCGGTTGCACGCATCGGTGAGATCGTCGAACTGAACATCGGTCACAGCATCGTCGCGCGTTCGCTGTTCGTCGGCCTGCCGGCGGCGATCGCCGAGATGCGCCGCGCGATCGACGATGGTCGCGCGCGCTAAGCCGGCGTCGACGCCGGTGCCGGGTTCGGTGCACGGCATCGGCGTCGACATCCTGCGCGTCGAGCGCATGGAAAAGCTGCTCGAAAAACATGGCGACAAGCTGCTGAACCGCCTGCTGTGCGCGCGCGAGCTTCGTGAAGTCCGCGCACGCAAGAACACGGCGCGCGCGCTGGCGATGTGCTGGGCGGCGAAGGAAGCGTTCGTCAAGGCGCTCGGCACCGGCTTCGACGGCATCGGCTGGAAGGAAGTCGGCGTCGTCCGCGAAGCCAATGGCCGGCCGGTGCTGGTGTTCGATCGCAAGATGCAGGCACGGCTGAAACGCGAGCGGATCGGCGCGACGCACGTCTCGCTCAGCGACGACGGCGGTTTCGTCAGCGCCTACGTGATCCTCGAACGCGGCGTGCGCTGAATGCCGCGGATCAGCCGTCGCTGCGCATCGCCGCCAGCGTGTCGTCGAGCGCGCTGCGGATGCCGGCCAGCGCGCGTCGCGCGCTCGGTCCCTGCTGCAGCGTCTCGGCGCCGTGCAGCCATTCCTCGACGGCAGTGGTGGTCTGCCGCAGTTGCGCGAGGTGATAGAACGCGGCGGTGCCGCGCAGCGTATGCGCGGCGTCGCGCGCCGCTTCGAGCCTGCCGTTCTCGATCGCTTTCTGCAGTTCGCTGAACTGCAGCGGCAGTTCCTCCCGGAGCAGCGCCAGCAGTTCCGGGTCCTGTGCGAGCCTGGCGGCGGCATGCGCGCCGCGCTGCGAGTCCGGACTGAGCGCGGCGAGCAACTGATCGTCGTCGAACGGTTTGATCAGCACCGCGTCGGCGCCGGCGTCGATGAATGCCTGGCGCTCGTCGGGTTCCAGGTGCGCGCTGACCGCGAGGATGCGGCAGTGCTCACCGGATTTTTCGGCGGCGCGGATCCGTCGTGCACAGCCGGGGCCGTCGAGCACCGGCATGTGCGCGTCGAGCAGCACGATGTCCGGGCGCATCGCCAGCCAGCGTTCGAAAGCTTCGCGGCCGTCGGCGGTCTCGGTCGTGTCGAGGCCGAGCGTCGCGCACAGTCGCGCGAGGTAGCGGCGATTGGCGACGTTGTTGTCGGCGATCAGCGCGCGCTGGCCGCTGAGCGTCGAGTCGTGGTCGGCGTTCTGGCGCAGCAGCCGGGCGAGGTCCTGATAGAGGCGGCGGCGCGTCACTGATTTCGGATGGCACAGCGTCGCGCCGTCGTTGCGGATCCGTTCGAGCAGCGGCGGCGACACCGAGTTGATCAGCACGACCAGCGCGGTCGCGCCGCGGTCGCGCCGCAGCAGCTCGGCGATCGCCGGCGTGTCGAGCGCCTTCGGCATCAGGCCGAGCATCACCAGCGCCGGCCGGCGTTCCGGCGCGGTGTTGAACAGCGCCTCGGCGAGCGCTTCGGGCGATTCGAAGCCGTCGACCGTCAGTCCCCAGAATTCCAGCCAGTGCATCCACGCCAGTCGCGCCGCCGCGTGCGGTTCGTACAGCCAGACGCGGTGCGCGCCGAGCGGTTCGTCTTCCTGCGGCGCCGATTCGGCGGCGGCGATCAGCTTGAACGGCAGCATGACGCTGAACGTCGAGCCTTTGCCCGGTTCGCTTTCGAGGCTGATCTCGCCGCCCATCAGTTCGGCGAGCTTGCGCGAGATCGACAAGCCGAGACCGCTGCTGCCGACCTGGCTGCCGCCGATCTGGCGGAACGGCTGGAACAAGCGCTCGCGCTGATCGGCGGCGATGCCGATGCCGGTGTCGGACACCGCGAAGCGCAACCAGTGGCGGCCGGCTTCCTCGCGTTCGCCCATCACGCGCAGCACGACGGCGCCGCGCTCGGTGTACTTGATCGCGTTCGACAGCAGATTGGTGAGAATCTGCCGCAGGCGCTGGGCATCGCCGCGCAGCTCGCGCGGCACGTCGTGGTAGACGATGCGAACCAGTTCGAGATCTTTCTCGTAGGCCAGCGGCGCGAGCAGCGCGATCGTGCTTTCGACGGTGTCGTAGAGGTCGAAGCGCAATTCGTCGAGCTTCAGGCGGCCGGCCTCGATGCGGCTCCAGTCGAGCAGGTCGTTGATCATCGACAGCAGCGCGCGCGCCGACTTGTCGAGCGTGTCGAGATGTTCGAGCTGTTCGTCGTCGAGCCGCGTGCGGCGCAGCAGATCGGCATAGCCGAGGATGCCGGACAGCGGCGTGCGCAGTTCGTGCGACATGCTCGCGAGGCGCTCGCTCTGCGCGCGCACTTCCTCCTGCTCGCGCGCCGCGGTGTTGCGCAGCGCCTGGCTCTGCGCGGCGAACTGGTCGCGTTCGCGCTTCAGCCGCAGCGTCTGTTCGGCGACGCGCGCGTCGAATCCGCCGCGCAGCTCGGCGTACTGCTGGGCGAGGCGATTGAGATCGCGCGCCAGATCGCCGCTGATGCCGGGCAGGTTCTCGGGTGCGCGCACTTCCAGCCGGCCGCCGCCGAGATCGCGCAGCGTCAGGCCGAGCGTGCCGAGTGCGGCGCGCGCGGTCCGCGCGAACGCGTAGGCCAGCGCCGCGACCGCGATCAGCATGCTCAGCGACAGCATGATGCGCAGTGCGCGCGGCAGCACCAGCGGCGGCAACCACAGCGACGCCGCCAGCGCCAGTGCCAGCACCGCCAGGCCGATGAAGGCCCAGCTGCCCGGCAGCAGACGGTGGCTGTAGCGGCGCTGCGGTTCCAAAGCCTGTCCCCTCGCGTAAAATTCGACCATGACCTACCCAACGCTCGCCGATTTTATCGGCAACACGCCGCTTGCCCAGCTCAAGCGCCTGCCCGGCATCGGCAGCAATACGCTGCTCGTCAAGCTCGAAGGCAATAATCCGGCCGGTTCGGTCAAGGACCGGCCGGCCTATTCGATGATCCGCCGCGCCGAGGAGCGCGGCGAGATCAAGCCCGGCGACACGCTGATCGAAGCGACCAGCGGCAATACCGGCATCGCGCTGGCGATGGCCGCCGCCGTCAAAGGCTATCGCATGCGGCTGATCATGCCTGAACACCTGTCGGTCGAACGACGCGCGGTGATGAAGGCGTTCGGCGCGGACGTGGTGCTGGTCACGCAGAAAGAGGGCATCGAGGGCGCGCGCGATCTGGCGCTGAAGATGCAGGCCGACGGCGAGGGCAAAGTGCTCGACCAGTTCGCCAATCCCGACAATCCGCGTGGCCATTACGAAGGCACCGCGCCGGAGATCTGGCAGGCGACGCAGGGCCGCATCACGCATTTCGTCTCGGCGATGGGCACGACCGGCACGATCATGGGCTGTTCGCGATATTTCAAGGAACAGAATCCGGACGTGCAGGTCGTCGGCGTGCAGCCCAACGGTGAATCGTCGATTCCCGGCATCCGCAAATGGCCGGAGGCGTATCTGCCGAGCATTTTCGAAGCGTCGCGCGTCGATCGCGTGATCGAGGTCGCCGCGCAGGACGCCGAGGACACGATGCGCCTGGCCGGCACGAAAGAGGGTCTGTTCTGCGGACCGTCGTCCGGCGGCGCGCTGTGGGCGGCACTGCAGCTGTGCCGCGAACTCGAGAACGCGACGATCGTCAGCATCGTCTGCGATCGCGGCGATCGCTACATCTCGACCGGCGTGTTTCCTGCATGAACTTCAAGGAACCGGTGCTGGTGTTCGACATCGAGACGATTCCCGATCTCGACGGCGGCCGCCGCATCATGGGCCTCGACGGCATGAACGATGCCGAGGTCTGGGCGGCGATGAAGACGCTGCGTCTCGCGCAGAAAGGCAACGACTTCATGCCGGCGCACCTGCAGCGCGTCGTCGCGATCTCGGTCGCGCTGCGTCAGGGCGACAGCTTCAAGTGCTGGTCGATCGGCGACGAAAGTGCGGAGGAAGGCGAGCTGATCCAGCGCTTCTTCGACGGCATCGAGAAATACCGGCCGGTGCTGGTGTCGTGGAACGGCGGCGGCTTCGATCTGCCGGTGCTGCATTATCGCGCGCTGATCCACGGCTGCGTCGCGCCGCGCTACTGGGACACCGGACATCTCGATCGCGAGGCGAAGTGGGACAACTACCTCGGCCGCTTCCAGTTCCGTCATACCGATCTGATGGACGTGCTCGCGCTGTATACCGGCCGGCAGAACGCGCCGCTCAACGAGATCGCGATGCTGCTCGGCTTTCCCGGCAAGCTCGGCATGGACGGCTCGAAAGTCTTCGACGCGTATCAGGCCGGCGATCTCGCCGGCATCCGCGCGTATTGCGAAACCGACGTGCTCAACACCTGGCTCGTCTATTTGCGTTTCGAGCTGATGCGCGGCCGCCTCACGCATGAACAGCATCAGCAGGAAGAAGCGCGCGCGCGCGAATTCATCGCCGCCGCCGGCGCCGCGCACTGGAACGAATTCACGCAAGCCTGGGTGGCCTGATTGCATCGCAAGAAAAAGCTGCCGCCCGCCGGCGAATTCACGGCGGACATCATCGATCTCGACCATGAAGGCCGTGGTTTCGCGCGCGTCGCCGGCAAGGCGACGTTCATCGCCGACGCGCTGCCGGGCGAGCGCGTGCGCTTCAAATACCTGCGCACCTCGCGCGATCTCGACGAAGGCCAGTGCGTCGCCGTCGAAACACCGTCGCCGCATCGCGTCGAACCGCGCTGCGCGCATTTCGGATTGTGCGGCGGCTGCTCGATGCAGCATCTGGCGTCCGAACAGCAGATCGCGTTCAAGCAGAAACAGATGCTCGATCAGCTCGAACGTACCGGCAAGGTCGTGCCGCAGGAGATCGCCGCGCCGATCACGGCAGCCGTCTGGGGCTATCGCCGCCGCGCGCGGCTCGGCGCCAAGCATGTGCCGAAGAAGGGCGGCGTGCTGGTCGGCTTTCGCGAACGCGAATCGAGCTTTCTCGCGACGCTCGACAGCTGTCAGGTCGTCGATCCGCGCGTCGGCCTCAAGCTGCGCGAACTCGGCGCGCTGATCGGCGCGCTGTCGCTGCACCGGCAGGTGCCGCAGATCGAAGTGGCGTGTTCGGACGAGACGGTCGCGCTGGTGTTTCGCGTGCTCGCCGAACCGGACGACGACGATTGCGGGAAGCTGCGCGCGTTCGGCGCGCGCGAAGGTTTCGACATCTACCTGCAGACCGGCGGCCCCGACAGCATCCGGCCCCTGAACGAAGTCGTCGCGCAGCGACACCTCAATCCCTCGCCCGCGCAGCGGGAGAGTGGGGGGGCGTCCGCGGATGCGGACGGTGGGGTGAGGGCTGCCGCGCCGCTCGAATATTCACCGGACGGTTCGGATCTGAAGCTGCGGTTCGAGCCGACCGACTTCATCCAGGTCAATGGCAGCATCAGCCAGCAGACCGTCAATCAGGCGATCGCCTGGCTCGAACTGCAGCCGGGCGAACGCGTGCTCGAACTGTTCTGCGGTCTCGGCAATTTCTCGCTGCCGCTCGCACGGCGCGGTGCGCAGGTGCTGGCGGTCGAAGGCGAAAAAGGGCTCGTGCAACGCGCACGCGACAACGCCGCGCGCAACGGTCTCGACATCCGCTTCGAGAAAGCCGATCTGTTCACGACGACCGGCGACGAGTCGTGGCTGCAGCCGGCGTTCGACAAGGTCCTGCTCGACCCGCCGCGCGCCGGCGCGAAGGAAATCCTGCCGGTCGTCGCCAAGCGCAAGCCGAAGCGTATCGTTTACGTGTCGTGCCATCCGGGTACCCTGGCGCGCGATGCGGGCATGCTGGTGCGCGAGTACGGTTACAAGCTGGTGCGTGCGGGCGTGATGGATATGTTTCCGCATACTTCGCATGTCGAGAGCATGGCGGTGTTCGAGCTGTGATGAGTGCTGTGACTGACAGGCGGTTTTTCGCTCGATCTGGCCTTTTGTTTCGCCCTGTTGGGCGAGTGACTTTTCTTTGCATGCCCAAAGAAAAGTCACCAAAAGAAAGGGCACCCCTGGCTCTGCGTCGCCACTGCGCGGCGATACCCTGCGATGCTCGCCGGGAAGGGCGCGGCCGAAACTCGCGGCTGCGCCGCTCAGACAGGCGGGCCCGGACAGCCCCTGCCGCTCTGCGCTTCTCGGCGCTTCGCAAAGGGGCCCAACATCAAAAGCAACAGCAACAGCGCCCCTCACCCCAATCCTCTCCCCGCATGCGGGGAGAGGGGGCCATCCTTTCTTCAGGCGGCGCGCAGCGCCGTGCTGTGGCTTTTCGCC
>DASSVA010000387.1:0-3182 GCA_035706385.1 Solimonas sp.
GGGGGCACGCGCGTCAACGAGGCATTTGGCGACGCCGTTAACTGGGATCTCGTGCCGATGTTCGCCGTCGATCGCCTGACCGTGCAGGGCAACAACCCGGTGTTCGGCCTCAACGCACTCGGCGGCGCGGTGACGCTGGACATGAAGGACGGCTTCAACAGCGACGGCACCGAGCTGCAGGCATCGGGTGGCTCGTGGAAGCAGCGCGCCGGCTATGTCGGCCATGCCTCAAGCTCCGGCCCCTTCGGCTTCTACATCGGCGCCGGCGGTTTCGACGACGATGGCTTTCGCGATCGCTCGCATACGGTTCTTCGGCAGGTCTATGGCGATGCCGGGTATGAAACCGGGCGCGCGAAGCTGCACTTGAGCTTCGCCGGTGCCGACAACACGATTGGCGCCGTCGGTCCGACGCCGATCGAGATGCTGCGGGATGATCCGGAGTCGGTGTTCACGTACCCGCAATCGATGCACAACGAATCCGCGCTGCTGCAACTGCGTGGCAGCTTCCAGACCAGCGAGACGCAGCGTGTCGCCGCCGAGGTGTACTACCGGCATTTCAGCCAGCATCTCGTCGATGGCAACACCACGGACGTCGAAGTCTGCGAAAACGACGATGGCTGGTTCTGCATGCAGGGCGACAGCGCGTATCCCGATGACGTGTTGTACGACGAGAGCGGCAATCCGGTGCCAGCACAGGTACTCGGCGACGATGCGACGCCCGGCGAGATCGACCGCACGCAGACGCGCACCGACAGCTTCGGCGTGTCGGCGCAGTGGACGCTGACGACGCCGCTGCTCGGCAGGCCGAACCACTTCGTCGCCGGTGCTTCATACGATCGCGGCAACACCGGTTATCGGGCCTACGGCGAACTCGGCACGCTCGAGGACGACCTGCAGGTCATCGGCGCCGGCGTCGTCATCGACCAGGGCGCGAGCGATACCGCGTCGCCGCCGATCGTCGCGCCGGTGTCGGTCAGCGCATACAACGACTACTACGGCGTGTTCTTCACCGACAGCTATGATCTGACGCCGATGCTCACGTGGTCGCTGAGCGGCCGCTACAACCGTGCCGGAATCAGCCTGCGTGATCGCCGCGGCGACACGCTGAACAGCGACAACCGCTTCAGCCGCTTCAATCCCGGCACCGGTCTGACGTATCGCGTCACGGATACGATGACCGCATATGCCGGCTGGTCGCAGGCCAACCGCGCGCCGACCGCCGGCGAGCTGAACTGTGCCGATCCGGAATCGCCATGCCTGCTCGGCGCCTTCCTCGTCGATGATCCGCCGTTGAAACAGGTCGTCTCCAATACTTACGAAATCGGTGTACGCGGCCGCGCGTTCGCGGCGCTGCCGGGCCGGCTCCACTGGAACCTCGGCCTGTTCCGCACCGACAACCGTGACGACATCATCCTGCTCGCCACCCGGATCAACGGCTTCGGTTACTTCAGCAACGCCGGCACCACGCGCCGCCAGGGCATCGAAGCCTCGCTCGGCTACAAGCTCGCGCACTGGTCGTTGCACGCCAGCTACAGTCTGATCGACGCGAGCTTCCGTGACGCGCTGACGCTGGCTTCGAACAGCCCCTCGGCCGACGACGACGGCAACATCTTCGTCCGGCCCGGCGACCACCTGCCGCTGACGCCGCGGCATCGGCTGACGCTGCAGGCCGACTACGAAGGCGAACGCCTGCGCGCCGGCGCCGAATTGCGCGCCGTCAGCAGCCAGCGCTTCGCCGGCGACGAATCGAACGCGCAGCGACCGCTCGGCGGTCACGGCATCGTCGATCTGCACGGCTCGTATGCGCTGACCTCGTGGCTGCGACTGTTCGCCGAAGTCGAAAACATCTTCGATCGCACGTATTACACCTACGGAACCTTCACCGAACTCGAAGGTTTGCCCGGGAATTTCGATCTGGAAGATTCGCGCACGCTGAGCCCGTCGCCGGGGCGGGCCGTGTATGGCGGGCTGCGGGCGAGCTTCTGAATTCTCAGCGAGCCGCTCCGCGCTCGGCCTGAACTGCGCCGTTGCGAGGTGGCCAGCGGCCGACGAAGCCATCCGGCCGCGCAGTTCGATCCGGCTGCGCGGCCGGATGGCTTCACCGCGATGCGGCCAGCGACGGGGACTCCGGTTTCAAACCGAAGCCTGCCGGCCGTTGCGCCGGTCATTGCGCCTGCCGATGCGGGATGGGACGAATTCGCTGTGTGACCACGAAGGTATTGCGGAGAAAGCGTCAAACGAAAAGGCGACCCGCAGGTCGCCTTTCGTCGATCGACTGATCGCCCGTCAGCTGACCGGCACTTCTCGATAAATCAGCGGCACTTTCGATTTCATTGCATCGTCGAAGGTCAGCGCCGCCGCGCCGGCCGGGTAGCCGTTCTGCTGCAGGATGAACGCCATGATGTTGACGTAGTCGTCGTGCGGCAGGGAACCGGGCGCGGGTGCGGGCATGTTCTCGGCGACGATCTTGAAGATGTCGCCGACATGAAAGTTCGCGGCGGGGCTGGCGAAGATCGGGCCTTTCAGCGCCGGACCGGCGCGGCCTTCGAGTTTGGGGCCATGACAGACCGCGCAGTTGGTGCGGAAAAGTTTTTCCCCGGTGTCGGCCTGCGCGAGCGTGAACAACGCGGGCGGTGCATCCGCAACCGCAGTGCCGGACGTGCGGATCAGACGGCCGCGCGGCGGCGTGTCGCGATGTGCATTGACCGGCACCGGCGACGCCGCGGCGTCGGCATAGGGTTGCACGAGTTTCTGCAGTTGCCCGGAAGCACGCAATGCGATGACGCCTTGTGCGAACTGCCTCGCCAGATCGCGCGATTCAGGTCTGTACAGGGCGACGAGATTCCATCGCGCGTGCGGTTCATCGAGCGGGGTGTAACGCAGACGCTTGCCGGCTGCGTCGGCCAGCTGGCCGGCGACGAAGGGCCGCCACAGCATCGCGGCCTGGATGTGGCCTTGTTCGAGTGCCTGCACCGATGCGAGATCGCTGGTGTAGACGTGCGCGGAAAGATGCGGGTGTGCGGAGAAGTAGAGATTCGGCGCCGTCATGTAGGTGACGCCGACGACGCTGCCGTCCGGCAGCGCATCGAGCGCCGGCACGGCGCGATCGCGCGTGACGAGCACGAAGCCGGTGCTCGCGTATGGCGTGGTCGCGAGCAGACCGTCCGGCACGCTGCCGTCAC
>DASSVA010000388.1:0-9877 GCA_035706385.1 Solimonas sp.
GGCGGTGCTCGACCTGCAGAAGATTCCGTACACCGGCAGCGGTGTGCTGGCGTCGGCGCTGGCGATGGACAAGCTGCGCACCAAGCGCATCTGGAAAGTGGAGGGTCTGCCGACACCCGATTGGCTGCTGCTGCACGATAACAACGACGCCCTGTCTGCCGGTGAACGTCTGGGCTACCCCTATTTCGTCAAGCCGGCCGCCGAAGGGTCAAGCGTCGGGATCAGCAAGGTCAAATACGCGACTTCGGCCGTGTCGGCGTTTCGCAAGGCGTCGGGCGCTTACGAGGGCAGCGCGAGGATCGTCCTCGCTGAACGTTACATCGAAGGTGGCGAATACACCTGCGCGATTCTTGGCGATCAGGCATTGCCGCTGGTGCGTATCGAACCGGACGGCGAGTTCTACGACTACCACGCCAAGTACCTATCCAACGACACGCGCTATCACTGCCCCTGCGGCTTGCCGGCGACGTTGGAGAAGCAACTGCAAGCGATGTGTCTGGACGCTTTCCGGCTGCTGGGCGCGCGAGGCTGGGGGCGTGTGGATTTCCTGCTCGATGCCGAACAGCGTCCGTGGCTGCTGGAGGCCAATCTCGTGCCGGGCATGACCTCGCATAGTTTGGTGCCGATAGCGGCGAAGACCTTCGGCATCGACTACGCGACGCTGTGCTGGACGATTCTCGAAACGACACTCGACGACGCGAGCGGAGGCGGCGGATGACCGCGCTGACGATGACGGCCGACGACCTTTTCGACGAATCGCAGTCCCCGATGCGCCGCCAGCTGATGTTGCTGGCCGGCGTCGCCGCGCTCGCCGCGGTGCTCGGTGCCGGCTGGGGCGCGCTGTCGATCGGCAGTCACACGCCGGTCGCGCGCATCCAGATCGAAGGCCGTCTGCAGCGGCTCAAGAGCGCCGACATCGAAGCGGTGATGCGGCCGCTGGTCGATCGCCGGTTCGGCGATCTGGACCTGGAGGCCGTCAGGCGCGCGGTCGAGGCGCTGCCGTGGACCTCGCGCGCGAGCGCCGAGCGGGTCTGGCCGGCGACGGTGCGCGTGCGCGTCTGGGAGCGCGTGCCGTTCGCGCGCTGGGGCGACAAGTCGCTGCTCGACAGCGACGCGCGCGCATTCACGCCGCCGGCGAGCGAGATCCCCGACGGCTTGCCGCAGCTCGCGGGACCGGACGGCAAGGAGCAGGACGTCGCGACGATGTTCCGCGCGCTGAGCGGCGAGCTCGCGTCGTCGGCGTTCCCGCTGCAGGGCCTGACGCAGGACGCGCGCGGCGAATGGAGCGGCCACACCGCCGACGGCGTCGACCTGCGCTTCGGCCGCACCGATCCCGAAGACAAAGTCGAGATGCTGCTCGGTCCTGCCGGGCGCGTGCTCAAGAACCGGATGAGCGAAGTGAAATACGTCGATCTGCGTTACACGAACGGTTTTTCTGTCGGCTGGCAGGACCCGTCCAAATCAGACACCAGGGAGGGCCGCTGACATGGCGCGTCGCGAGGAACGCAATCTGCTGGTCGGCATCGACATCGGCACGTCGAAGTGTGTCGCGGTCGTCGGCCAGTTGATGCCGGAAGGCCATATCGAGATCGTCGGCTACGGCGAGCACGCGTCGCGCGGCATGAATCGCGGCGATGTCGTCAACATCGAGCTGACGACGCAGGCGATCAAGCGCGCCGTCGAGAACGCCGAACACATGGCGAACTGCCGTGCGCAGTCGGTCTACGTCGGCATCTCGGGCACGCACATCCGCAGCCTCAATTCGACCGGCGTCGCGCCGGTGCGCGCCGGCAGCGTCTCGGATCGCGACGTCGAGAGCGTGATGGACGCGGCGCGCGCGATCGCGATTCCGGCCGACCAGAAGATCCTGCACGTCATTCCGCAGGAATTCGTCGTCGACGGCCGCGAAGGCATCCACGATCCGATCGGCATGCACGGCGTGCGGCTCGAAGCCAAGGTGCACATCGTCACCGGTTCGATCTCGGCGGCGCAGAACATCTACAAGTGCGTCGAGTCGTGCGGGCTGAAAGTCGACAAGCTGATCCTCCAGCACCTCGCGTCGAGCTACGCGACGCTGCTGCTGGACGAACGCGATCTCGGTGCCTGCATGATCGACATCGGCGGCGGCACGTCGGACATCGCGATCTTCAAGGGCGGCACGATCCGCCATACCGCGGTGTTGCCGATCGCCGGCAACCAGGTCACCAACGACATCAGCGTCGCGTTCCGCACGCCGGCGCCGTACGCCGAAGAACTGAAAGTGCATTACGGCGTCGCGTTGCCGCAGTTCGCGGCGGCGCACGAGGAGATCGAGGTCAAGGGCGTCGGCGATGCGCCGTCGCGGCGGCTGTCGCGGCTGACGCTCGCCGAGGTCATCAAGCCGCGCTACGAGGAATTGTTCCAGTTCATCCGCAAGGAGCTGCATCGCTCCGACTGGTACGAGCTGGTCGCCGGCGGCGTCGTGCTGACCGGTGGCTCGGCGCAGATGCCGGGCGTCGTCGAGCTCGCCGAACAGGTGTTCGATCTGCCGGTGCGGCTCGGCCTGCCGCACGACGTGCAAGGGCTCAAGGACGTGGTGCGCAATCCGGCCTGCGCGACGGCGGTCGGGCTGCTGATGTACGGCCGGCAGAACCAGCCGCAGGCGCCGGCGCTGCCGGGCCCCGGCATCGGCCACTGGCTGCACCGCGTCAACGAGTGGATCAAGGGCAGTTTCTGAACGGTTTCCGGGTAACGGGAAGAGCGTTTTTTTTTAGACATTTTCGAAGTTTTTTTGTTGACATTGGCTCAGTTATCAATCATTATATTTTTGCGGAAATGTTTCATATAAAAAACAAAGCCGGGTCGGGACTTCGTACGGTGGACGCGGCGGTCGGCGCGTTTCAGGTGAACACGGACGAGCGCCTTCAAGGCGCAGGAGCAAGGACATGAGCGGACAGACACGGGAAATTTTCGAACTGACGGACGGCCAGAAGCGACGCGCGGTCATTCGCGTGATCGGTGTCGGCGGCGGCGGCTGCAACACCGTCAACCAGATGGCGCAGGCGAGCATCGACGGCGTCGACTTCATTTGCGCGAACACCGATCGCGACCACCTCGAGCGCTGTGTGCCGACCAATCAGGTCCAGCTCGGCGTCGAGATCACGCGCGGCCTCGGCGCCGGCTCGAACCCGGAAGTCGGCCGGCAGGCGGCCGAGGAAGATCGCGATCGCATCCGCGAGATGATCGAGGGCACGGACCTGCTGTTCGTCACCGCCGGCATGGGCGGCGGCACCGGCACCGGCGCGGCGCCGGTGATCGCGCAGATCGCCAAGGAACTGAACATCCTGACCGTCGCGGTCGTCACCAAGCCGTTCGCGCACGAAGGCAAGAAGCGCATGGCGGTCGCGCAGCGTGGCATCGACGAGCTGCGCCAGTTCACCGATTCGCTGATCCTGATCCCGAACGAGAAGCTGTCGCTCGTGCTCGGCAAGAAGGTCACGCTGCTGAACTGCTTCAAGGCCGCCAACGACGTGCTGCAGAACGCGGTGCAGGGCATTTCCGACCTGATCACGCGGCCGGGCCTGATCAACGTCGACTTCGCCGACGTCAAGACGGTGATGTCGAATCGCGGCATGTCGATGATGGGCATCGGCATGGCGACCGGCGAGGATCGCGCGCAGCGTGCGGTCGAAATGGCGCTGTCGAGCCCGCTGCTCGACGACATCGAGCTGCATGGCGCGCAGGGTCTGCTCGTCAACGTCACCTGCGACGAGACGCTGTTGTCCGAGGAATACGAATACATCAGCGCGCGCGTCAGCGAGATCGCGTCCGACGAGGCCGATGCGAAGATCGGCATGTCGATCAACCCGAACCTCAACGGCGAGCTGCGCGTGACCGTGGTCGCGACCGGCCTGCCGGGCAGCGCGGCGGCGCATCTGCCGATGACGGCGGCGCCGGGCGTCTCGGCCAATCCGCGCGTCGCGCAGTTCATCCGTCCGGCCGAACCGGCGATGTACGGCCAGACGCAGCATCCGGCCTACGGACAGCCGATGCCGCAGGCGGCTTCGCCGAATCTCGACATTCCGGCGATCCAGCGCCAGCAGCCACGCACCGTCAAAGTCGCGGCGGCCGGTGGCGGCGGCGCGTTCCCACTCGGACTCGACGAGGACATCATCAACATCCCGGCGTTCCTGCGGAACCAGGCGGATTAAGACGGACTGAAGCGGTGCCGGCCGCCCTGTGCCGGGGCGGTCGGTCGATGAACCCGTGTTACCATTTCCGTGTCCAATGGCGCGGCCGCTCTTCCGGGCGCCGCGCTTTTTTTATTGAACCCGGCCCCCTTCAGCGAAATGGTCCGTCAACGCACACTGAAACAGGCGATTCGCGCGAGCGGCATCGGCCTGCACTCGGGCCGCAAGGTCTACATGTCGCTGCTGCCGGCCGGTCCGGACACCGGCATCGTGTTTCGCCGCACCGACATCGAACCGACCATCGAGATTCCCGGCAGCGCGCATCTGCTGCGCGAGGCGGTGATGTGCAGCACGCTGGTCAACGATGCCGGCGTGAAGATCATGACGGTCGAGCATCTGATGTCGGCATTCGCCGGGCTCGGCATCGACAACTGCGTCGTCGAACTGTCGGCTGCCGAGATTCCGATCATGGACGGCAGCTCCGGCCCGTTCGTGTTCCTGATCCAGTCGGCCGGCATTCACGAGCAGGATGCGCCGAAGCAGTTCCTGCGCATCCGCCAGCCGGTGCAGGTCCAGGACGGCGACAAGTGGGCGCGGTTCGAGCCTTACGAAGGCTATCGTCTGGCGTTCAACATCGACTTTCCGCATCCGGTGTTCAAGTCATCCGGACAGGACGCGGTCGTCGATTTCTCGACGGCGAGCTATGTCAAGGAAGTCTCGCGCGCGCGGACGTTCGGCTTCCTGCGCGAGCTCGACGTCCTGCGCGCGAACAATCTGGGCCTCGGCGCGAGCCTCGATAACGTCGTCGCGCTCGACGATTTCCGCGTCGTCAACCACGATGGCCTGCGCTACGACGACGAATTCGTCCGCCACAAGATCCTCGACGCGGTCGGCGATCTGTATCTGCTCGGGCATCCGGTGATCGGTGCCTATACCGCGTACAAGTCGGGGCACGCGCTGAACAACAAGCTGGTCCGCGCCGTGCTCGACGATCCCGCGTCGTACGAGCTGGTGACGTTCGAGGACCAGGCGGCGCGCTCGCCGATCGCCTACGTCCGCGGCAGTGTCGCCGCCGCGGCCTGAGCCGCGACGGCCGGTCGCCGGGCGTTTTCCGGGTCTGCATGCGGCCCGTAGGGCCGGGCGCGGGCTTGCCCTGCGGCGGCGCCCGCCGATACACTCGGAAATCAGACCGCCAGCGGGGGGCGCACCTTGGCATCGAGCCGGGTGCAGGAAAGCCGATAGCGGTCGTTCAGCCAATGCAGAAACGCGCTGCTGCGATGTCGCAACGGCACGAGCGCGGCGGCTGACGCCGAAAAGACGACGACGGTCTGGCCGCGAACGTTCGCGACGCGGATCTGTCGGACCCAGGGTTCGGCACACCACGATGGCAGCGACCGGTTGATGTCGGTCAGTCGCTGGACTTGAGACAGCCATGCAATGCCCGCCTTGGCAGGCGCCAGATCGAGGCATTGCTTGACGGATTGTGGATCGCGCACGAGGGGCTCGTCGGCACAAGATGGACATCATTGTAGTCAGTCATCAACGCGGCAGGACGTGGCGCTTGCGCCTCGATATCCGCCATGTGTCCGGCTGGCTGCCATTCGCGCTGATCGGCGTATTGCTGTTGTCGGCAAGCTATGTCGTCGGCTACTGGGCGCGCGGCGGTTCCAGCGTGCTGCCGCCGCGGCTGGTCGCGACCTGGGCGAAGGAAGTCGAGCAGCAGCGCGCGGCGCTCGGCAAGGCGCGCGAGACGGCCGAGGAAAACGATGCGGCGCTGTCGCGGCGGCTCGCCGAACTGCAGGCGCAAGTGTTGCGACTTGACGCCGCCGGCCAGCGCATGACCGAAATCGCCGGGCTCGAAGAAGGTGAATTCAATTTCAGCGAGCCGCCGCCGATCGGCGGCCCGGAACTGGCGTCGTCGTCGGAGCCGGCATTCAATCCGGTCCTGCAGTCGCTCGCCAAGTTCGAACGACAGCTCACTGACCGCGAGCGGCAGTTCCGCGTGCTCGAAGACCTGCTGGTCGCGAGCCGTCTGCAGAAGGAAGTCCGGCCGACCGGCTGGCCGGTCGAGAACGGCTGGATCAGTTCGCTGTTCGGCGTGCGCACCGATCCGTTCACCGGCCGGTTGACGCGCCACGAAGGCATGGATTTCGCGGCGCCGGTCGGCACCGATGTCGATGCGGTGGCGTCGGGCATGGTGACGTGGGCCGGGCCGAGCACCGGCTACGGCAATCTGGTCGAAATCAATCATGGCAACGGCTATTCGACGCGCTACGGGCACAACAGCACGGTTCTCGTCCATGTCGGCGACAAGGTGACGCGCGGCCAGGTCGTCGCGCACGTCGGTTCGACCGGACGTTCCACCGGGCCGCACGTGCATTTCGAAGTTCTGTACAACGGTGAGCCGGTCGATCCGCAGCGCTACATCCAGGCTGCGCGCTGAGCGCGCCGCGCCGCAGGCTTGAAACCCTGCGGCCCGCCCCAAGCAAGGCATAATACGCGCCATTCTTTTTCGGGCCGCCGCTTGTGCGCGCCGCTCTTACGGTTTCCAGCGAGCTTATGTTCAATAACGTCTTGGCCCGGGTTTTCGGGAGCCGCAATCAACGCATCCTCAAGAAACTCGATTCGCTGATCGCCGCCGTCGGCGCGCTCGAAGACCGGTATGCGGCGATGGACGATGCGCAGCTCGCACAGCAGACCATCGTGCTGCGCGAGCGCCTGGCCAAGGGTGAGACGCTCGATCAGATTCGTGCCGACGCGTTCGCGGTCGTCCGCGAAGCCGGCAAGCGTGTCATGGGCATGCGCCATTTCGACGTGCAGCTGGTCGGCGGCGCGATCCTGCACGAAGGCAAGATCGCCGAAATGCGCACCGGTGAAGGCAAGACGCTGGTCGCGACGCTGCCCGCGTATCTGAACGCTTTGCCCGGCAAGGGCGTGCATGTCGTCACCGTCAACGATTACCTCGCGCGCCGCGATTCGGAATGGATGGGGCGCATCTTCCGCTTCCTCGGCCTGAGCGTCGGCGTCATCGCGTCCGGCCAGACGACCGAGGAGAAGCGCCAGGCCTACGGCTGCGACATCACCTATGCGACCAACAACGAGCTCGGCTTCGATTATCTGCGCGACAACATGGCGTTCTCGCTGGCCGACAAGGTGCAGCGTGGCCAGAACTACGCGATCGTCGACGAAGTCGACTCGATCCTGATCGACGAGGCGCGCACGCCGCTGATCATCAGCGGTCCGACCGACGACGATCCGGAGCTGTACCGCAAGATCAACGCGCTGATCCCGAAACTGGTCGCGCAGCAGGAAGAGGACGGCCCCGGCGATTTCTCGGTCGACGAGAAATCGAAACAGGTTCATCTGACTGAAGACGGTCACGAGAAGGTCGAGGACCTGATGCGCGCGGCGCAGCTGCTCGGCGACGAAGACAGCCTGTACGACGCCGCCAACATCGTCCTGCTGCACCATCTGAACGCGCTGCTGCGCGCGCACCATCTGTACAAGCGCGACGTCGAGTACATCGTCCGCGACAACCAGATCATCATCATCGACGAGTTCACCGGCCGCATGATGCCGGGCCGGCGCTGGTCCGACGGTTTGCATCAGGCGATCGAGGCCAAGGAAAACGTCAAGATCCAGCAGGAAAACCAGACGCTCGCGAGCATCACGTTCCAGAACTACTTCCGCCTCTACGACAAGCTGTCCGGCATGACCGGCACCGCCGACACCGAGGCGTTCGAGTTCCAGAGCATTTACGAACTCGAGGTCGTCGTCATCCCGACCAATCGCCCGATGCTGCGCAAGGACCAGGGCGACCTCGTGTTCATGAACGCGCAGGACAAGTTCAACGCAGTGATCGACGAGATCAAGCAGGCGCACGCCAAGCAGCAGCCGGTGCTGGTCGGCACCGCGAGCATCGAGACTTCCGAACTGCTGTCGGGCCTGCTCAAGCAGGCGAAGATTCCGCACGAGGTGCTGAACGCCAAGCAGCACGAACGCGAAGCCGACATCGTCGCGCAGGCCGGCAGCCCCGGTGCGGTGACGATCGCGACCAACATGGCCGGCCGTGGTACCGACATCGTGCTCGGCGGCAATCTCGACAACGAACTGGCGAAGCTCGCCGACGACGATCTCGCCGGTCGCGAAGCCGTCAAGACGGCGTGGAAGCAGCGCCACGAACAGGTGCTGGAGGCCGGCGGCCTGTACGTGCTCGGCTCCGAACGCCACGAATCGCGTCGCATCGACAACCAGCTGCGCGGTCGTTCCGGCCGCCAGGGCGATCCGGGCGCATCGCGTTTCTACCTGTCGCTCGACGACACCCTGATGCGCATCTTCACGCCGCCGCGCATGCGCTCGATGCTGCAGGGCCTCGGCATGCAGGAAGGTGAGGCGATCGAGCACCGCTGGGTGACGCGCGCGATCGAAACCGCGCAACGCAAGGTCGAAGCGCACAACTTCGACATCCGCAAGCAGCTGCTCGAATACGACAACGTCGCCAACGACCAGCGCAAGGCCGTGTACGAGCTGCGTGATCAGGTGATGGCCGCCGAACGCGTCACCGACATGGTCGACACGGTCCGGCCGGACGTCGTCGGCGCCGTCATCGACGCGCACGTGCCGCCACAGTCGATCGAGGAACAGTGGAATGTCGAAGGGCTGCAGGATGCGTTCCGCAGCGACTTCGCATTGGATTTCCCGATCCGCCAGTGGCTCGACGACGAACAGGATCTCAACGAGAAGGGCTTGCGCGCGCGTCTGCTCGACAAAGTGCGCGAAGCCTACGAGACCAAGAAGGCGCAGGTCGGCGCGCCGGTGCTCGAGCACTTCGAAAAGGCGGTGATGCTGCAGACGCTCGACACGCTGTGGCGCGAGCATCTCGCGGCGATGGACTATCTGCGCCAGGGCATCCACCTGCGCGGTTACGCGCAGAAGGATCCGAAGCAGGAATACAAGCGCGAAGCGTTCAACATGTTCAACGACATGCTGGCGCGCTACAAGCACGATGTCGTGACGACGCTCGCGCGCGTGCGCATCCAGACCGAGGCCGAAGTGCAGGCGGTCGAGGAGCAGCGCCGTCGCCAGGCCGAACTGATCGAGCGGCGCATGCAGATGCAGCACGAGGCGGCGCCGTCGGCAACCGCCGGTTCGGCCGCGGAAGTCGCGCCGCCGCAGCCGGAACCGGCCGTGCCGGCCGGCATGGCGCCGCGGACCGCGGGCGAACGCGCGGCGCCGCTCGTGCGCGAGATGCCGAAAGTCGGACGCAACGATCCCTGTCCGTGCGGCAGCGGCAAGAAATACAAGCACTGCCACGGCTCCCTCACGTAGCGCCGCACATCTGCCTGCTGCGCGGGCCGATCTCGCGCCCGCCATGCTCGCTGTGCTTCAGCACAGCTGTGCGTGGCGGACGCGACCTCGGCCCTGCTCACAACGGCAGCTGTACGGCGCTTCGCGGTTCGCTGGCGCAGAGGATCGGACCAGTAGAAAATAAGAGAAGGCGCCCGGATCAGCCGGGCGTCTTTTTTATTGTGCTTCGGGAATTTGTCATGGCCGTCAATCTGTCCGCTCCTGAAAACCTGCTGCCGGTCGCTGGCGTGCGTCTCGGGGTCGCCGAGGCGGCGATCAAGAAGCCGGGGCGCAACGATCTGCTGGTCGTGGCGTTCGACGAAGGCAGTCGCGTCGCCGGCGTGTTCACGCAGAACGCGTTC
>DASSVA010000389.1:0-2727 GCA_035706385.1 Solimonas sp.
CGCAGCACGACAATCCGCAGACACCGGCCGCGCGCGCGCAGATCGTCAGCTACGAAGGCGCGTTGCAACAGGGGCTGCGCGATCTCGCGAACTGGGTCGAGAACGGCGTCAAGCCGTCGTCGACGCGCTACGCGATCGTCGATGCGCAGGTCGTCGTGCCGGACGACGCGAGCGAGCGCGGCGGCATCCAGCCGCTCGTCACGCTGCACGCCAACGGCGGCGCGCGCGCCGACGTCGCGGTCGGCGAAGAGGTTTCGTTCACGGCCCGCATCGACGTGCCGCCGCACGCCGGCAGCATCGTCGCCGCCGAATGGGATTTCGAAGGTCTCGGCACGTATCCGCAGCGCGAGACGATCGCGCCGCAAGCCTCGCTGAACCTGTCGGCGACGCACCGCTACGACAGACCCGGCACCTGGTTCGCGGTGCTGCGCGCGACCTCGCAGCGCGAAGGTGATGCGCGGACGCCGTTCGGCCGCATCCAGAATCTCGCACGCGTGCGCGTCGTCGTGCGTTGATGCCGCGTTATGGCGGCGTTTGCGAAAAACGCACGCGCAACGCTTTCTTGTCCGGCTTGCCGATCGCGGTCTGCGGAATCGCGTCGATGAACTCGACGCGCTTCGGCGCCTGGAACGCGCCTTTGCGCTCGGCGACCATCGCGCACAGCTCGTCGGCGTTCGCGTGCCGGCCGGGCCGCAGCACGATCAGCGCCATCACCGCCTCGCCCCATTTCTCGTGCGGCACGCCGATCACCGCGACCTGCGCGACGGCCGGATGCTGGCTGACGATGTCCTCGATCTCGCGCGGATAGATGTTGAAACCGCCGCTGACGATCATGTCCTTGGTGCGATCGATGATGCGCAGGAAGCCGCCGGGATCGCGCACCGCGACATCGCCGCTATGCAACCAGCCGCCGGCGAAGGTCTGCGCCGTCAGCTCCGGGTTGTCGCGATAGCCGTCCATGATCAGCGGGCCGCGCACGCAGATCTCGCCCGGCTCGCCGTCGGCAACCGGCGCGTTGTTCGCATCGAGCAGTTCGACATGCAGCCACGGCGTCGGCCGGCCGCAGCTCGCGAGCCGCTGCGGATCGTTGACATCGTGCTCGCGCTTGCGCAGCAGCGTCACTGCCATCGGCGCCTCGGCCTGGCCGTAGAACTGCATGAACACCGGGCCGATCCTTTCGATCGCTTCCCTGAGCCGCGCCGGCGCGATCGCCGATGCGCCGTAGAACACCGTCTCCAGGCTCGACAGATCGAATTCGCCGAAGCGCGGATGATCGAGCAGCGCGTAGATCATCGTCGGCACCAGCATCATGCAGTTGATGCGGTAGTCCTCGATCGCCTGCATGACCGCTGCCGGATCGAAGCCGGGCAGCACCAGCATCGTGCCGCCCTTGAGCAGTGTCGGCAGGAACATCGCCGCGCCGGCATGCGACAGCGGCGTGCACGACAAAAAGCGCGGCGGACTCGGCCATTCCCACTCGGCCATCATGATCTGCACGGTCTGAAAGCCGGTGCGATGGACGCTGGCGATCGCCTTCGGCTTGCCGGTCGTGCCGCCCGAATAGCCGAGCCGCTGCACGTCGTGCGGACCGACGCGCGGCGCGACGAGCTTGCGCGGCGCGAACATCGCGGCGCGTGCGCACAGATCGATGGCCCCCGGCAGTTCGCCGAACGACAACAAACGGAGACTCGGCACGCGCGCGGCGAGCTGCTGCGCGCGCTCGGCATAACGCGCATCGAACACCAGCCACTCGATGCCGGCGTCGTTGACGACGTGCAGATGATCGTCGAAGCCGCCGAGCGGATGCATCGGTGCCGAGATCACCGCGAGCAACTGGAACGCGTTGACCGTATGCAGCACTTCCGGCCGGTTCGCCGACAGCATGCCGACGCGCGTGCCCTTGCCGATGCCGACACTCGCGAGCGCCTGGACGAAACGGCTCGCCGCGTCGCGCACGTCGCCGACCGTCAGCATCGGTCCGCCGAGCAGTTGCAGCAGCGGCCGCTGCGGATCCTGATTCAGCGCGTTCGCGAGCAGGTCGGGAACGTACAGCGGGCGATGCAGATGGTCGTCCATCGGCGACGCCCGCTAGCGTGTCGCGACATCGACGCCGCCAAACATCGTGCGCATCGTCGCCGTCGCGTTGAGAAAGTCGTGCGGAAAACCCATCTCGATGCGACTGACCGCGTCGAGCCTTGCGATCTGCTCGTCGCTGAAGCTCACGTCGAGCGCACCGAGATTGTCCCGCAGCTGCGCGAGCGTGCGCACGCCGAGGATCGGCGACGTCACCGCCGGATTCAACAGCGTCCATGCGAGCGCGACCTGCGCCGGCGTGCAGCCGAGCTCCCCGGCGATCATCGCGGCGAGCGTCGCGATCGCCAGATTGCGTTCACTGAGCCGGCCGGTCGCGAGATTGATCTGCTTGCGTGAATCGAAACGCGGGTTCGCCTCGCCTTTCGGCGCGTCGAGATCGGCGGCGCGGTATTTTCCGGACAGCACGCCGCCGGCGAGCGGCGACCACGGCAGCACGCCGAGCCCCATTTCGCGCGCCATCGGCAGCAGATCGCGTTCGACCGTGCGCTCGGTCAGGTTGTACGGAATCTGCAGCGCGGCGAACGTGCTCCAGCCGCGCAGCTCGGCGATCGCCTGCATCCGCGACGCCTGCCACGCCGGCGTGTCGGACAGGCCGATGTAGCCGATCTTGCCGGCGCGCACCAGATCGTCGAA
>DASSVA010000390.1:0-10614 GCA_035706385.1 Solimonas sp.
TGCGGCCCGTAGGCGACGTCGCCGCCGATCTCGACGCCGCGATTGATCGGGCCCGGGTGCATGACGATGGTCTCCGGCTTGAGTTTCGCGAGGCGCGCGCGCGTCAGGCCGAAGTCGCGGTGGAATTCGGCGAGCGACGGCAGGAACGCGCCGAGCATCCGTTCCTTCTGCAGCCGCAGCAGGATCACGACATCGACGCCGACGAGGCCCTCGTCGAGATCGTGAAAGACCTTGACGCCCATTTCGCCGATGCCGGCAGGTACCAGCGTCGGCGGCGCGATCACGCGGATTTCCTTCGTGCCGAGCGTACGCAGGCCGTGAATGTCGGAGCGCGCGACACGCGAGTGCAGCACGTCGCCGACGATCGCGACCGTCAGCTTCTCGAAGCAGTCGCTGGCCGGGCCCTTGTAGCGGCGGATCGTGAACAGGTCGAGCAGGCCCTGCGTCGGATGCGCGTGGCGGCCGTCGCCGGCGTTGAGGATCGCGACGCCGGGCGCCGCGTGCTCGGCGAAGAACTGCGCCGCGCCGGACGCTTCGTGGCGGACGACGAACATGTCGGCCTGCATCGCTTCCAGCGTCTTCAGCGTGTCGAACAGCGTCTCGCCCTTGGACGTCGACGATGCCGAGACCTGCAGGTTCAGCACGTCGGCCGACAGCCGCTTGGCGGCGAGTTCGAACGTCGTGCGCGTGCGCGTGCTCGGTTCGAAGAACAGGTTGATGATCGTGCGGCCGGCGAGCGTCGATTGCTTCTTGTCGGCGCCGCGCAGCATGCGGTCGTGCGTCTCGGCCTCGTCGAGGATGTTCAGCAGCAAATCGCGGGACAGGCCTTCCAGCGTCAGCAGATGGCGCAGGCGACCTTGCGCGTCGAGTTGGAGCGTCGGCTTCATGCGGGCGGTTTCGTGCGAGTGGCGTATTCTCGCGCACTGCGCCGCCAATTGCGAAGTGAATTCAGCGTTCGCCGGCAAGCCACTGTTCGAGAATCACCCGCGCCGCCTGCGCATCGCGGTCGCCCTTGCGCACGCGGCGCGTCATCCGGCCGCTGGCGCGGGCATCGCGCAGCGCGTCGTCGGCGGCGCGCGACGAATAGCGTTCGTCGGCGTGATGGACCGGCAGGCCGAAGCGCTGCGCGAGCTGCGCGGCGAAGCGGCGCGCCGCGGCGCTGGCCTTCTGTTCATTGCCGTCATCGTCGAGCGGCAGGCCGACGATCAGCGCCGCCGGCCGCCAGTCGGCGATGATCCGGTCGATCGCCGCCCAGTCGCCGTCGGCGATCGCCGGCAACGGCCGCGCCGCGCCGGTCAGATCGTCGCCGAGCGCGACGCCGATGCGTTTCTCACCGTGATCGAAACCTAGATAAACGGGCATCGTTTGATTGAGTCGAAATCGCTTCAGAAACCGTAGCGAGCGAAGGCCTGTGGCGCTTCGAGCAGCGCAGGCACCGCAGCGTACAGGCAAGTACGTGAGGATGCCGAGCAGCGCAGAAGCGTCACAGGCCGAGCGCAGCAGGTTTATGAAGCGATTTCAGGCGTGGCCGGCGCCGCTTGCCAATTGCGTGACATCGACGCCGAGCAGCCGCGTCGCCGCCTGCCAGCGGTCGCGCGCCGGCGTCCTGAACAGGATCTGTTCGTCGACCGGCGTGTTGAGCCAGGCGTTGTGCAGGATCTCGCTTTCGAGCTGGCCGGCGCCCCAGCCGGAATAACCGAGCACGACGATGTAGTCGTGCGGTCCTTCGCCGATGCCGATCGCGCGCAGGATGTCGCGCGAGGTGGTGATGTACAGGCCGCTGGAGACTTCCATGCTCGATTCCCAGCCGCCGGGCTGGCGATGGACGACGAAGCCGCGTTCCGGCTGCACCGGCCCGCCCCAGAACACGATCGCTTCGTCGGCGAGGCCTTCGTGCTCGAGTTCCATCTGGTCCATCATCTCGCTGAGCTTGAGATCGGTCGGACGGTTGATGATCAGGCCGATCGCGCCGTCGTCGTTGTGCTCGCAGAGCAGCGACACGGTATGCGTGAAGTTCTCGTCTTCCAGGCTCGGCATCGCCACCAGGAACTGATGCTTCAGGTAATCGTCGTGGCTCATGGCACCAGTATCGGCAGCGGGGCGCCGATCGACAAGCGCGCCGCCGCCGAACGGTGGCACTTCACAGACGACGTTCGATCGCGGTGATCAGCTGCCCGCCGATGTCGGTGCCGCAAGCGGCGTCGATTTCGCGCGCGCAGGTCGGGCTGGTGACGTTGATTTCGGTCAGATGCTCGCCGATCACGTCGAGGCCGACGAACAGCAGGCCGCGGCGCTTCAATTCGGGGCCGACGATTTCGGCGATCTCGCGGTCGCGCGCGGTCAGCGGCCGCGCCTCGCCGCGACCGCCGGCGGCGAGATTGCCGCGCGTTTCGCCGGCCTGCGGAATGCGCGCGAGGCAGTACGGCACCGCGTCGCCGTCGACGACGAGGATGCGCTTGTCGCCGTCTTTGATCGCCGGCAGGTATTTCTGCGCGACGATCGTGCGCGTGCCCATCAAGGTCAGCTGTTCGATCACCGAGCCGAGGTTCATTCCGTCGCGGCCGACGCGGAACACGCCCATGCCGCCCATGCCGTCGACCGGCTTGTAGATGACGTCGCCGTGCTCGGCGTGGAACGCGCGCAGCACCTGCGCGTCGCGCGCGAACAGCGTCGGCGGCGTCAGCGGCGCGAACCACGCGGTGAACATCTTCTCGTTGCAGTCGCGCAGCGACGCCGGCTTGTTGACGACCAGGCAGCCGGCCGCTTCGGCACGTTCGAGGATATAGGTCGCCGTCACGTATTCGAGATCGAACGGCGGGTCCTTGCGCATCAGCAGTGCATCGAGCGTGCCGAGTTCGATCGTTTCCGCTTCGCCGAGATCGAACCAGTGCTTTTTGTCGTCGAACACCGTGACCGGCCGCGCGCGGCCGATCGCGACGCCGTCGCGCAGGCCGAGGTCTTGCATTTCGAAATAGCGGAGGGACCAGCCGCGCTTCTGCGCCGCCAGCATCAGCGCGAGCGTGGTGTCCTTATAGGGTTTGATGGACGCGATCGGGTCCATCACCACGCCAAGGGTCTTGCTCATTGGCGATCAGGCCGCGACCGGCGCGCTCTGGGTGCGGACCTCGACGACCGCCTCGATCTCGCGCGCCGCGGCGAGCGCCGCGAGGCGCGCGACGACGCCGTACGCGTAGAAGCGGTTCGGCCGCTCGTCCGGGCCGCAATCGTGATCGGGCGCGCTGCAGCATTCGTCGAACGCCAGCGGTTCGAAGCGCATGCCGGGCGCGTTGAGGTTTTCCTGGTTGCCGCGCCGCGAGTTCAGGCGATAGAAGCCGCCGACGACGTGGCGGTCGATCATGTAGACGACCGGCTCGGCGGTCGCCTCGTCGGCGCCCATCTTCTCGAATGTGTAGACGCCTTCCTGGATGATCGCGCCGGTCACTTCGCGGCCTTCCTTGGCGGACGCCATGTGCGTGCGCGCCTTGCGGTTCATGCTGCGCACGTCCTCGACGCTCTTCGCCGTCATCACGCCCATGCCGTAGGTGCCGGCATCGGACTTGATGATGACGAACGGCTCTTCCTTGATGTCGTATTCAGCGTACTTGGCGCGGATGTCTTCGAGCAGCAGCTCGACGTTCGCTTCCAGGCATTCCTCGCCTTCGCGCTTCATGAAGTTGATCTGCCCGCAGTTGCGGAACAGCGGATCGACGAGCCATGGATCGATGCCGGCGACGACCGCGAATTCGCGCGCGACTTCGCGGTAGAAACCGAAGTGATTCGATTTCTGGCGCAGATGCCAGCCGACGTCGGGCGGCGGCACGATGTCCTGCGACAAGCCCTTGAGCAGATCCGGCACGCCGGCCGACAGGTCGTTGTTGAGCAGCACGCTGCACGGATAGAAATCGCCGACGTGGACGCGGTCGCCGTCGCGCTGCAGCGGTTCGAGCAGCAGCTTGCGGCCGGAGATCTCCAGCGTCAGCTCGGTCGGCTCACGCAGTTCGGGAATCAGCGAGCCGATGCGGACGTGGAAGCCGGCCTTCTTCATCAGGCCGAACAGCGTCGCGACGTTTTCGAGATAGAACTTGTTGCGCGTATGGTTTTCCGGCACCAGCAGCACGCTCGCGGCATCCGGGCAGACACGCTGCATCGCCGCCTGCAGTGCCTGCACGCACAGCGCCTCGAACGCCGGATTGAGATTGTTGAAGCCGCCGGGAAACAGGTTGGTGTCGACCGGCGCCAGCTTGAAGCCGGCGTTGCGCAGGTCGACCGAGCTGTAGAACGGCGGCGCGGTGTGCTGCCACTGCTGGCGGAACCAGGCTTCGATGTCGGCGGCGCGTTCCAGCAGCGTCGATTCGAGCTGCAGCAGCGGGCCGGTCTGCGCGGTCAGCAGGCGCGGGACAGGGTGGGTTGCGGTGCGGGTATTCATGGGAACGGATGGTAACGCATGCGCGTCCGGTGGCCGGGTCGATGTTCCGGCATCTGGCGGCGATAGGCAGCATTACAAGACTGTGCTAAAAAACCGCAGTAGCTGAGCGGCGCAACCATTTGAGGGGGAAGGAGTGTCTACCGAGGCAAAAGCTGCCGCACGCGTGATGGTCATCGACGACAGTCAGACCATACGGCGTACGGCCGAGACGCTGCTCGCGCGCGAGGGCTATGAGGTCGTCACGGCGCAGGACGGGTTCGAGGCGCTGTCGAAGATCTCCGACCACAAGCCGGACGTGATCTTCATCGACATCATGATGCCGCGCCTGGACGGTTATCAGGCCTGTGCGCTGATCAAGAACAATCCGCAGTTCCGCAGCACGCCGGTCATCATGCTCAGTTCCAAGGACGGGCTGTTCGACCGCGCGCGCGGCCGCATCGTCGGCTCCGACGAATATCTGACCAAGCCGTTCACGCGCGACGAGCTGCTCGGCGCCGTGCGCGCGCACGTCCGCGACTGACGGACACCGTCCCCCATGAGCACCACCGACCTGCGGACGCTGCGCAACGAACCGTTCGCGATTCTCGAACAGCTGGAAGAGCGGCTCGGCGAGGCGCGGCTCGATGCGATCGGCAGCGGCGGGCAGGCGCAGAGCTGGACCGGCCTCGGCTTCCGGCTCGGCGCGCAGTGGTTCGTCGCGCCGCGCGAGGACGTGCGCGAAGTGATCGCGCCGCCGCGCACGACGCGCGTGCCGAACGCGCAACCGTGGCTCAGCGGCCTGGCGAATGTCCGCGGCGAACTGCTGGCGATCATCGATCTGCCGCGCTTCTTCAACCTGCCGCACGACGACAACGCGCGCAGCCAGCGCGTGCTGGTGCTCAACTCCAGGCGCATGCCGGCCGGCCTGCTGGTCGATGAAATCGCCGGCTATCGCCAGTTCTCCGCCGCCGAGCAGCGCAATGAAATGAAGACCGCGGCGCAGCCGTTCACGCCGTTCCTGCTCGGTGCGTTCGTGCGCGAAGGCCATCCGTGGTACGCGTTCAGCCTGCACCGGCTCGCGCACAGTGAAACCTTCAGGGCGGCGGCGGCATGAACGCGCGACTCAAACCCGTTTCCGTCAACGGCCTGCACTGGGTTCGCGGCGAGCTCGACCAGAGCGTCACGCGTGCGCGTTCGCTGATCGAACTGCATCTCGACAATCCCGACGACGCGCTGCCGCTGCAGCAGGCCTACGTCGAGCTGCATCAGGTGCGCGGCACGGCGGCGATGATCCGCTGCTTCGGCGCGGCGATGCTCGCCGGCGAGATGACCGCCGGTCTGCACGACCTGCTGCAGAAACACGCGAAAGAGACTGAAGTGCTGTTCACCGCGCTGCTCGGCGGCACGGTGCAGCTCACCGATTATCTGCAGGCGCTGTCCGAGGACATGGCCGATTGCGCGCTGGTGCTGCAGCCGGCGATCAACGAAATCCGTCTCGCGCGCGGCCAGGCGGTGCTGACCGAAGCCGAGCTGTTCACGATGCAGATGCAGGCGCTCGGTACGCTGCTGCCGCTGCCGGACGATGCGCCGGGCGATCCGCGCACCGCGCAGGATCAGGCGCGGCGCTATCTGAGCGCGTTCCAGGTTTCGCTGCTGAGCTGGATCCGCAACGCACCCGACGCCAAGCTTGCCGAGACGCGGATCGGCAAGATCAGCGAACAGCTCGCGCAGCAGGCGACGCGCGCCGAAACGCATCAGCTGTGGCGCTGCGCCGCGGCGTCGATCGAGGCACTGCTCGGCCGCACGCTCGACAATTCGCTCGAACTCAAGCGCCTGTTCGGCCGCGTCGGCCAGCAGATCAAGCAGATCGCCGATCACGGCGAGGACGCCGGCGCGGTCGGCGCGCACGAGCTGTCGCTGCAACTGCTGTTCTTCGTCGGCCGTTCGCGCGGTCGCGGCGCGCGCGTGCAGGCGCTGCGCCAGCAGTTCCAGCTCGCGGCGCGCCTGCCGGACGCGGTCGAGCTCGACGCGCGCCGCCGTCGCATCCACGGCCCGAGCACTTCGCTGCTGGCCAAGGTTTCCGACGAGATCCGCGCCGATTTCACGCGCATCAAGGACCAGATCGATCTGGTCGTGCGCGCCGGCGGCAGCAGCGCCGACGGTTTCGCCGAAGCGCGCGGCAGCCTGCAGCGGATCGCCGACGTGCTCGGCGCGCTCGGCCTGCGCGTGCTGCAGCAGACCGTCGTGCACCAGGCGCAGAGCCTGGAGACGCTCGGCGGCGAAACCACGCTGGCGCAGTGGCTGGCGCTCGCCGAATCGATCCTGCGCATCGAAAGCAGCCTCGAAGACGCGCTGTTCCGGCAGTTCCAGCCGGCCGACGGCCACGCCGAGCTCAACGACGAGACGCCGACGCCGCGCGACCTGTCGGACGGCGTCAACGCGCTGTATCGCGAATCGCTGGTCAATCTGGCGCGCGTCAAGCAGGCCGTCGATGCGTTCCTGAAGAGCGGTGCCGGCAACGATCTGCCGAACGCGGCGCTGCTCGTCGACGAAGTCGCGTCGGGCCTGACGATCCTCGGCAGCGCCGGCGTCGCCGACAGCGCGCAGCGCCTGCGCCGTTTCATCGCCGGTCCGGAGTTTCCGCAGCTGCGCGGCGACGCGGTGCTCGCCGAACGCTTCGCCGATACCGTCGCGCTGCTCGAGTACTACATCGAGGCCGCGCGCGATCAGTCGCCGCTGATCGAAGTGCTGCCGGCGCAGATCGACGCGTCGCTCGACGAGATCGATCGCCAGCTGTTCGGCGAGCGCGTTTCGCCGACGGCGCCGGCAGCGGCGCCGGACGAAGGTGCGGCGCCCGATGCGATGCCGCTCGCGGCAACGCCGCCGGCGGCGTCCGCCGATGTCGCGCCGGCCGGTGACGACGACGAGATTCGCGAGATCTTTCTCGAAGAAGCCGGCGAGGTGCTGGCGACGCTGCGCGACAACCTGCCGGTGTGGGCGCGCGATCCGCGCGAGCGCGAGCGTCTGGCGACGCTGCGCCGTTCGTTCCATACGCTGAAAGGCAGCGGCCGTACGGTCGGCGCGGTCGCGCTCGGCGAGTTCGCGTGGTCGATCGAGAACCTGCTCAACCGCTGTCTCGACGGCTCGGTCGCGATTTCGCCGGGCATCGTCGCGGTCGTCGACGAGGCGGTCGCATTGCTGCCGGCGCTGATCGAGGCGTTCCGCGAGCGGCGCGACGCCGACGACGGCGCCGAGGCGCTGGCGCACCGTGCGCGCGAATACGCCGAAGGCCGCGATCCCGACGCGGCCCCGGAACCGGACATGGCGACGGTGTTCCGCGAGGATGCGCGCGAAAAACTCGCCGACATCGGCAACTGGCTGTCGCAGCTCGATCACAACATGAGCCGGCACAGCATCGATGCCGACGCGATCCGCGCGTTCCATACGCTGCGCGGTTCGGCGCGGCTGGTCGACGCGCCGGCGATCAGCGAACTCGCGACCGCGCTCGAACACTGGCTGGAGCGGCTGAAGGGCGGCGACGGCCGGCTCGATGACGCCGGCCTGAGCCTCGTCGAAGCGGCCACCGAGACGCTCGCGAACTGGTGCGGGCAGGTCGGCAGCGACGCCGCCGCGCAACAGAACGCGCGGCTGTGGATCGAGCAGATCGAGTCGCTGCAGGGCAGCGTCGACCGTCTGCACGAGGACGATGAAGCGCGTCAGCTCGCCGAGATTTTCGCGAACGAGGCTTTCGATCTCGTGCAGAAGGCCGAGAGCCTGCTGCGCGTCTGGGCGCAGTCGCCCGGCGATCAGGCGGCGCGTCAGGAACTCAAGGTCGTTTTCCACACGCTGACCGGCGCGGCGCTGATGGCCGAGTGCCCGGCGATCGGCCACGTCGCGCGGGCGCTGCAGAAATCGATCGAGCAATGCAGCGCCGATGCGATCGTGCCGTCGCCGGCCGCGTTCGCCGAGTTCAACGGGTTCTGCGAGGGCATCTATCAGCAGCTCGACGATTATCGCGACGGCAAGCTGGCGGCGGAATCGCCGGAGCTGTTCGCGCGCATCGAGGCATTGCGCTGGCACGACGGCGAAACCGCGCCGGCGGCGGCGAGCGAAGCGGCGCCGGCCGTGTCGCTGGTGCCGGAAGTCGTCGAATCGCTGAGCGTCGCGGCCGAGCCGGACGCGATCGAAATGCCGCCGGTCGCCGACGGCGATGCCGGTGCGGACGACGCGGACGCGTTCTCCGCCGCGCCGTTCGCGGCACCGACGCCGGTGCCGGCGGCGCTGTACGCGATGTCCGGGCAGGGCATCGATCCGGAACTGCTGAACATCTTCATCGCCGAGGCCGAGGAGCTGCTGGAGTCGTTCGACCATTGCAACGCGGTGCTCGAACGCAACGCCGGCAACGCCGATGCGCTCGACGAACTGCGCCGCGTCCTGCACACCCTGAAGGGCAGCGCGCGCGTCGCCGGCGTCGAGTCGATCGGCGAGGTCGCGCATGCCGTCGAAAGCCTGCTCGAAAGCGCCGGCGGCGATTCGCAGCTGGTGACCGGACGCCTGCAGCTCGTCGCCGATGGCCTGCATTACGCGGTCGACGATCTCAAGCGTGGCCGGCTGCCGGATCTGCGCAATCTGCTTGCCGAATTCGATGCTCCACCGGACGCCGAAACGGCTATGCCGGCCGCAGCGATCGACGTCGAGACGCCGGCGCCGCACGGCGGAATCGTCGAAGCGATCGAACTGAGCGGCGACGATGCCGTGCCGGAACCGGAAGAAGCGGAGCCGGTCGCGACCGGCGAGCCGGCATTCGCGTTCTTCGAGGAACACGAAGCGCCGCCGCCGGTTGACGAATCACTCGCCGACGCACATCGCAGCGTCGCCGTCGATCGCGATGCACGGGCGGACATGGCGCTCGCCGACGAGGCCGGAACGCCGATCGCCGACGCGGATGCTGCGGCCGCGCGCGAAAATCCGGCGCTCGACGCCGACCTGATGCAGATCTTCAGCGGCGAGGCGGCCGAACTGCTCGAGCAGCTCGAACAGGCGTTCGCCCGCTGGCAGGTCGCGCCGACGCAGCCGGGACCGGCGCAGGAAATGCAGCGCGCGCTGCACACGCTGAAAGGCGGCGCGCGGATGACCGGCCTGTTCGCGATGGGCGATGTCGCGCACGAACTGGAGACGCGGCTGGCGGCGCTGGAAGCGTCCGGCGCGCTGCAGGCCGATGCGCTCGCGCCGGTCGGCGAGGCGGTCGCCGGCCTGCGGCGGATGACCGACCGGCTGGAGCGCGGCGATTTCTCCGGACTGCTGCACGCCGACGAGGCGACGCCGCAGCCGGCGCCGCTCGCGCCGGTGCCGAGCGGGCTCTGGGATCCGGAACTGTTCTGGCGCCCCGACGAGGACAGCGAGCGCGAGATCGGTCTCAAGCGCGAAACCGCGCGCGTGCCGGTCGAAGCGCTCGACCGCATGCTCAACGAAGCCGGCGAAATCTCGATCTACCGCTCGCGCCTCGAAGAACACAACAGCGGCATCGAAACGCAGCTCGCCGAAATGGCGCAGGCGGTCGCGCGCATCCGCGAGCAGTTGCGCCAGCTCGACATCGAAACCGACGCGCAGATCGTCGCGCGCGGTCTGACGCAGGCCGACGACGCCGATCGCTATGCCGGCGAGTTCGATCCGCTGGAAATGGATCGCTACACGCGCATGCAGGAGCTGTCGCGTGCGCTCGCCGAATCGGTCGGCGATCTGTCGGCGCTGCACACCGCGATGGAAACCTACGCGATCGGTGCCGAGACGCTGTTGCAGCAGCAGGGACGCATCAACACCGAAGTCCAGCAGGGCCTGATGCGCACGCTGATGGTGCCGTTCTCGCGTCAGGCTGCGCGCCTGCAGCGCGTCGTGCAGCAGACCGCGATCGAGAACCGCAAGCGCGCCGAGATCGTGTTCTCCGGCGCCGAGGCCGAGCTCGACCGCAACGTGCTCGAACGCATGACCGCACCGCTCGAACATCTGCTGCGCAACGCCATCGTGCACGGCATCGAGACGCCGGAGGTGCGCGAGGCGCGCGGCAAGCGGCCGCTCGGCCAGATCCAGATCAATCTGTGGCGCGAAGGTACGCAGCTCTACGTCGAAGTGCGCGATGACGGTGCCGGTCTCAACTACGACGCGATTCGTGCGACGGCGATCAAGCGTGGCCTGATGCCGGCCGACGCGCA
>DASSVA010000391.1:0-2549 GCA_035706385.1 Solimonas sp.
CGGTACAGGACATGCTCGGCGTGCATCAGCCGGACTTCGGCTTTCTCACCGACCGCATGCAGGTGAAAAACCGCGACGTCATCAGCATCAAGGGCAGCGGCCTGATCCAGCCGCGCGCCGAAGGCGAGATCGCATTCGTGCTGAAGAAGGATTTGAAAGGTCCGGGTGTCAGCGAAGATCAGGTGCTCGATGCGACCGACTACGTGCTGCCGTGTTTCGAGATCGTCGATTCGCGCATCGACGACTGGAAGATCAGGATCCAGGACACCGTCGCCGACAACGCTTCGTGCGGCGTGTTCGTCTGCGGTGACGATCGCGTCCGGCCGCATGCGCTCGATCTGGCGGCGGTGAAGATGGACATCACCAAGAACGGCGCGCATGTCGCGTCCGGTCTCGGCTCGGCCGTGCAAGGTCATCCGGCGACTGCGGTCGCGTGGCTCGCGAACACGCTCGGCCGTTACGGCATTCCGTTTCTGAAAGGCGAAATCATTCTGTCCGGGTCGCTGGCGCCGCTGCTGCCGGCGCTGCCGGGCGATCGTTTCCACATGACGCTGGCCGGCATCGGCGAGGCGTCCATCGGCTTCGAGGTTTAAGTCGTCATGCAAAAGATCAAGTGCGCCATTATCGGCCCTGGCAACATCGGCACCGACCTGCTGTACAAGCTGAAGCGCTCGAACGTGCGGGAACCGGTGTGGATGGTCGGCGTCGATCCGACGTCCGAAGGCTTGGCGCGCGCGCGCGAGTTCGGCCTGAAGACGACGGATAAAGGCGTCGACGGCATGCTCGCGCATGTGAAGGCCGACGGCGTGCAGATCGCGTTCGACGCGACCAGCGCCTATGTGCACAAGGACAATTCCGACAAGCTCAACGCGCTCGGCGTGATGATGATCGACCTGACGCCGGCGGCGATCGGTCCGTATTGCGTGCCGCCGATCAATCTGGCGCAGCACGCCGGCCGGCGCGAGATGAACGTCAACATGGTGACCTGCGGCGGCCAGGCGACGATCCCGATGGTCTATGCGGTGTCGCGCGTGCAGAAGGTGAAGTACGCCGAGATCGTCGCGACGGTGTCGAGCAAATCGGTCGGCCCCGGCACGCGCAAGAACATCGACGAGTTCACGCGCACGACGGCCGGCGCGGTCGCGAAGGTCGGCGGCGCCGACGAGGGCAAGGCGATCATCGTCATCAATCCGGCCGAGCCGCCGATGATCATGCGCGACACGATCCACTGCCTGACGGTCGACGAACCGAAGCAGAAGGAAATCGAACAGTCGGTGCGCGACATGCTCGCCGAAGTGCAGAAATACGTACCGGGCTACAAGCTCGTCAACGGCCCGGTGTTCGACGGCCAGCGCGTGACGACGTTCATGCAGGTCGAAGGGCTCGGCGACTTCCTGCCGAAGTACGCCGGCAATCTCGACATCATGACGGCGAGCGCGACGCGCACGGCGGAAATGTTCGCCGAGGAAATGCTCGCGGGCAAGCTGGTGCTCGAGCCCGCATTCGCCTGAAGGAAGCGCACGATGAAGAGCCAACTCGAAGGCCGCAAGGTCACCCTGCACGACATGACGCTGCGCGACGGCATGCACCCTAAGCGCCACCAGATGACGCTCGACCAGATGCGCAGCGTCGCCCACGGGCTCGACGCCGCCGGCGTGCCGCTGATCGAGGTCACGCACGGCGACGGACTGGGCGGCAGCTCGGTCAACTACGGGTTCCCGGCGCACAGCGACGAGGAGTACCTCTCCGCCGTGCTGCCGCTGTTGCAGCACGCCAAGGTCTCGGCGCTGCTGATCCCCGGCATCGGCACCGTCGACCACTTGAAGATGGCGCACGGCCTGGGCGTCCGGACGATCCGCGTGGCCACGCACTGCACCGAGGCCGACGTGTCCGAGCAGCACATCGTCGCCGCGCGCAAGCTGGACATGGACACGGTGGGGTTCCTCATGATGGCCCACATGAACAGTCCCGAAGGCCTGGTGAAGCAGGCCAAGCTGATGGAAAGCTACGGGGCCAACTGCATCTACGTCACCGACTCCGCGGGCCAGATGCTGCCGGGCGACGTGAAGGCGCGCCTGGCGGCGGTGCGCCAGGCGCTGAAGCCCGAGACCGAGCTGGGCTTCCACGGCCACCACAACCTGGCGATGGGCGTGGCGAACAGCATCGCGGCGATCGAGGCCGGCGCGGTGCGGGTGGACGCCGCCGCGGCGGGCCTTGGTGCGGGCGCCGGCAACACGCCGATGGAAGTGCTGGTGGCGGTGTGCGATCGCATGGGCATCGAGACCGGCATCGACGTGTGGAAGATCCAGGACGTCGCGGAGGACCTGGTGGTGCCGCTGATGGACTTTCCGATCCGGGTCGACCGCGATGCGCTCACGCTCGGCTACGCCGGCGTGTACGGCAGCTTCCTGCTGTTCGCCAAGCGCGCCGAGAAGAAGTACGGCGTGCCGGCGCGCGACCTTCTCGTTGAACTCGGGCGCCGCGGCCTGGTCGGCGGGCAGGAAGACATGATCGAGGACACCGCGCTCACCATGGCACGTGCGCGCGGC
>DASSVA010000392.1:0-2990 GCA_035706385.1 Solimonas sp.
CGATGCGCTGAACGAGGATCTGGTGTCGTACGAATGCGATTACCCGCATTCCGACAGCCTGTGGCCGGAAGTTCCGGAGCGTCTGCACGAGACAGTCAAGCATCTCACGGACACGCAGGTCGACAAGATCACGCACGGCAATGCGATGCGTTTCTTCCGCTTCGACATGCTCAAGCATCACAAGCGCGAAGACCTCACGGTCGGCGCGCTGCGCGCGAAGGCCAGCGCCGACGGCGTCGACGTGACGCCGAAGTCGTCGGGCGGCGCCGCGCCGCTCGCCGAAGGCGAGGCGCCGCGCGTCATCACCTCGGGCGATCTGATGCGGATGTTCTCGCACCATTCGAAAGCGGCGTGACGCGCGATCCGGACACAGGCAGGTGATGCGATGAGTGACGAAAAGAAATCCGGCGAAACCGCCGAGCTGGCGCAGGCGGCGCGCAAATACTGGTCGGCCGAAGGCTATACGCCCGGCGGCGTGATCCGCGAAGTCGATTACGCGGCCGCGTCGAAGGGCCTGCATCCGATGCTCAAGGGCATCAAGATCGTCGACTGCGACACGCACTTCACCGAGCCGCCGGATCTGTTCACGTCACGCGCGCCGGCGACGATGAAACACAAGGTGCCGGTCGTGCGCCGCGTCAACGGTGTCGATCGCTGGTTCGTCGGCGATCGCGATTTCGGCACGCTCGGCGGCAACGTCATCCGCGCCGACCAGAACAAGCTGCTCGGCCGCCTCGCGTTCCCGACGATCGACGAAGGCCATCCGTGCGCGCACGAGGTCAAGCCGCGCCTGAAGATGATGGACGAGATGGGCGTGCACGCGCAGATCTGCTTCCACAATTCCGGCGTCACGCAGGCCGGCTCGCTGATGGCGCTCAATGATCCCGAGCTCGCGCTCGCGATCATCAGGATGTTCAACGACGCCGCCGCGGAACGTCAGCGCGAATCCGGCGACCGCCTGTTCACGCTCGCGCATCTGCCGCTGTGGGACAAGGCCGCGCTGGAAGCCGAAGCGCGCCGCTGCGTCGACATCGGCCTGAAGGGCTTCACGCTGCCGGACACGCCGGAACGGCTGAAGATTCCGTCGTTCATGCACGATTACTGGACGCCGTTCCTCGAACTGTGCAACGACACCGGCATGTCGCTGAACTTCCATCTGAACGCGGCGATCGATCCGACCGCGCTGACCTGGGAAGGTTTCGCGTTCGAGCAGACGCTGTCGGTGGTCGCGACGATGTTCTCGATCTGCAACGCGGCGACGCTCGGCAACTGGATGGTCAGCGGCCGCCTCGACCGCCATCCGAAGCTGAAGATCGGCCTGATCGAAAGCGGCATGGGCTGGGTGCCGTTCGCGATCGAAGCGCTCGAACACCAGTTCAACGAAATGCTGCCGGTCAAATCGAAGATCCTGCAGCGCCGGCCGAAGGAATATTTCCGCGACCATTTCTGGTGCACGTACTGGTTCGAGAGCGTCGGCCCGAAGCTGCTGCTCGAAACGATCGGCGTCGACAAGGTGCTGTTCGAGACCGATTTCCCGCATCCGACCTCGCTGTATCCGGGCGTGCAGGAACATATCGTCGACACGCTCGGCGGCTACGACGATCACGTCCGCAAGCGCGTGCTCGAGCGCAACGCGGTCGAGCTGTACAACCTGCCGTTCTGAAAGCGGGGCCGGTTCCTCATCCGCGTTTGGATTGTTTGCGGGGCGCTCGAACGATGCGGTTCGCGGGCTCACCGCATCCTGCGGGCTGAGTTCGATCGGCAGATGTGAAAAGACGCCGCGGATTTCGCGGCGTCTTTTTCTTGCTGCAGCTTTTGCAGGAACGCGCGATGAGGGCAAGGATTGCACGCGCAATTCGGAAACGTCATTGCGAGCGTAGCGAAGCAATCCAGCAGCGCGGCCCGGATCGGGCGGCGCTGCTGGATTGCTTCGTCGCTGCGCGCCTCGCAATGACGAACCGGCGCGTGCGCTCAAGCCGCTGGTGTGCCCAGCACCGCGTCGATCGCGGCAATCTCCGATTTCAGCCACATCGTCTCGCTGAGATTGCTGCCACCGCAATCGCGCAGCAGCCGATGCAGCGCAGCCTTCTTCACGGCGAGCGCCGCCGCGTGCTTCGCGTCGCCGGCCAGCGCGATGTCGAGCAGGTGCAGCGCTTCGAGCGGCGCGCCGGCATCGAGCTTGCGCTTCGCGCGCTTCACGAGCGCATCGACGCCGGCCAGTTCGGCGAGGTCGGCATCGACGCTGGAACGCGGCACGCCGTACAGGCCGGTCGTCGAATCCTCGTAGTGAAACCAGCCGGACAGCTCTTCCCAGATGCTGCGCACGGTCCAGCGCACGTTGCCGTGGAATTCGCCGATCGCAAGCGCCTCCGGCAGGCGGACTTCGCGCATCAGTTCGTGCACGGTCCTGCCGGCGTTCATGCCGTCGACGACGGCTTGATGGATGTACGACACCGCGCCGTGCATCCTGTCGAGGCTGGCGCGGATGTGATCGGCGCCGCGCACCGGCTCGCCGTGGCCGGTGATCAGCAGTTCGGCGCCGAGTTCGCGCACCACGTTCAGCGAGTGCAGATAGCGCTGCGCGAGGCGCGGCCGGTCGCCGCGCATCGTCACGAGGTTCGGCAGCGCGAGGAACACCGGCCCGAAAAGATTGCCGGTGAAAACAATCTTCTCGTCCGGTAGCCAGACGACCAGCGATTCGAGCGCTTCGCCGCCCGGCGTCGAAATCACCTCGAAACGGCGGCCGCCCTGTTCGAAGGCGTAGCGGCGATCGACCGTGATGTCAGGCACCACGCGTGGCGGTTCCGGCGGCGCGCTGCCGCGGCGCATCGTGTTCGCCCACAGCTTCGCCGAGCGACGCCGCAGATACGGTGCGAGCCGGTCGAAATAATTCCAGTTGTCGACGAAGCGCTTTTCGGCGATGACCTCGGTGCCGGGTTCGCGCAGCAGCGGCACGCCGCCGTAATGATCGGCATGCGCCTGCGTCAGGA
>DASSVA010000393.1:0-3737 GCA_035706385.1 Solimonas sp.
CAGCAGCATGTACGGCTTGAGCTGGTTGATGTCCTGCACCGCGAAATTCGCGTTCAGGTCGAGCACCGGCGAGGCGCCGCTTTCGGCCGGCAGCAGCAGATCGAAACGGCCGTCGCCGTGCGTGCTGGCCCACGCCCACGAAAACGCCGGGCTGCCGATCCGCCAGCCGTCGCCGCCATGGCGCCACTGGATCTGCCCGTCGAAGCCGTCGAGCGCGAGCGGCTTGCCGATCGCGCCCGGCAATTGCAGTTCGACCGGCACCTGCTTGAGGCGCAGCTGGCCGCCGTTCTCGTTCGCCGACGCCTCGCCGGAAACATGCGAGACGCCGATGTGCGCGTCGGGCGCGAACGCGACGTCGTCGAGCCGTGCGGTCGTCGAATAACGCGTCCTGCCATCCGCGTCGCGATGCAGGCGCAGCACCAGATTGCGCACGGTGCCGGACAGCCGCGCGAGCTGCGCGGCGGCGGGCGGCGCGTCGCGCCAGACCACCAGCCACGGCATCAGCCGGCCGAGATGCAGCTCGTCGGCATTGACGTCGATGTCCTGGCCGCGCGCGTCGTGTACCCAGCGCAGGTCGCCGCGCGCGAGCAGTTCGTCGTCGAAACGCAGCGCCTTGAGTTCGGCGATCCAGCCGCGCGCATCGTTGCCGAGCCTGGCCTGCAACTGCATTTTCTTCGCGCCGCTGGCGTGGCCGCCGCGCGCGACGACGAAGCCTTCCGAATCGACGTTGAGCTGCGCGTCGCTGATCTGGCCGTCGCGCAGATGCCCTTCGACCGTGCCGTTGAGATTCTCGGCGGCGATCTGCACGCCTTTCTGCAGGAACGGCGCGAGCCAGCCCTGCGGCCGCAGCCGTTCGAAGTCGAATTCGAAATCGCCGCTCCACTGCCGCGGATCGGTGATCGGGCCGTCGATGTCGGCCGACAGTTCGATGACGTCGCCGTGCGTGACCGGCAGCTGCGCGCGGCCGTCGAGCTCGAAGCCGTGCGCCGCCTGTTCGAGGTCGAGCCGCACGATCCGCAGTTCCTGGCCTTGCGGTCCGAACGCCTTGCCGCGGAACGCGAGCGTGCAGTTCTGCACGACGACGTGGCCGAAGCCGGCGATCTGCCGCTGCAGCGCGTCGCGCTTCTGCGGCGACATCCCGCCGGCACCGGCGGCAAAGCCGGCGAAACTCCAGCGGCCGTCGTCGCCGCGCTCGATGTCGAGCGTCAGGCCGGACACTTCGAGCCGCTCCGGCAGCATGTCGCCGGTGATCAGCCGGAACGGGCTGAAGCCGAGGCTCAGGCGGTCCATCGTCAGGCTTTCGTCGCCGTCGTCGCTGAACAGCGTGATGTCGGTCAGGTCGAGCCGCGGCTCGATGCCGTGCCAGCCGAGATTGACGCCGCCGATCTGCACCGGCCGGTTGGCGACGTGCGTCACCCACGCCGACAGGTCGGCGCGATAACTCGGCAGCGTGAGGACCGCGAGCTGGAACAGGCCGCTGATGACCGCGCCGACGATGACGACGGCGGCCAGCAGCGTGATCGCCCAGGTCCACCAGCGGCGTTTGACGCGTTCCATGGATCAGCGAAGAAGAAAACGGCCGCCATTGTCGCGTGCCGCGGCGACGAGGGCTACTGCGGCCGCGCGCGCAATCCGGCCGATCGCTGTCAGCCAACGCCTATAGCGGCACGACGTCGAAGCTCTCCTGCGTATAACCGGCCTCGCCCTGCAGGCGGATCGGCCGGTTGAGGCTGGCCTCCAGCGCCGCGAGGCCCGACGGCTGCTCCTCGACCAGCCGCTGCACGACGTGCGGCGCCGCCAGCACCAGAAAACCCTTCGCCTCGAACTGGCGCGCCGCGCGCTGCACCTCGCGCGCGATCTCGTGGCAGACGGTCTCGACGGTCTTGATCGTGCCGCGCCCGCTGCACGCCGGGCACGGCTCGCAGAGGATGTGGCCGAGCGATTCGCGCGTGCGCTTGCGCGTCATCTCGATCAGCCCGAGCGGCGAGAACGGATGGATCTGCGTGCGCGCGTGATCGGCGGCGAGCGCACGCTCCAGCGCGCGCAGCACCTGCGCGCGGTGGTCGTCGGACTTCATGTCGATGAAATCGAGAATGATGATGCCGCCGAGATTGCGCAGCCGCAGCTGGCGCGCGATCGCCTGCGCCGCTTCGAGGTTGGTCTTCAGCACCGTCTCTTCGAGATTGCGATGGCCGATGTACGCGCCGGTATTGACGTCGACGGTGGTCATCGCCTCGGTCTGGTCGAAGATCAGATGGCCGCCGGACTTCAGGTCGACCTTGCGTTCGAGCGCGCGCGAGATGTCGTCCTCGACGCCGTACAGATCGAAGATCGGCGCGGCGCCTTCGTACAGCTCGACCAGCGGCGCCGCCTGCGGGATGAAGGTCTGCGCGAACTCGCGGACCCGCTCGCATTCGCTCGGCGAATCGATGCGCACGCGCTCGACGTTGGTGCCGAGCAGATCGCGCAGGATGCGCATCGACAGCGGCAGGTCGCCGTGCACCAGCGTGCCGGGCGGTGCCGGCTCGGCCTGCGCGACGACGTCGTCCCACAAGCGCAGCAGGAACATCAGGTCGGCTTCGAGCGCCTGCGCGGCGGCGCCGTCGGCGGCTGTGCGGGCGATTACGCCGAACTTCGGCGCCAAGCGCTGCTGCAGCCCGTCGAGAATCTGCTTGAGCCGACCGCGCTCGGCCTCGTCCTCGAGCCGCGCCGACACGCCGACGTGCGGTTCGTGCGGCAGCAGCACCAGATAGCGCGACGGAATCGACAGCAGGCTGGTCAGCCGCGCGCCCTTGCTGCCGAGCGGATCCTTGACGATCTGCACGAGCACGCTCTGGCCGTCGTGCAGCAGCTGCGTGATGGTCGGCGCCGCGCCGCCGGCGACCGGCGTCGCGACCATGTCGTTGACGTGCAGGAACGCCGTGCGTTCGAGACCGATCTCGATGAATGCCGCCTGCATGCCCGGCAGCACGCGCTGCACGGTGCCCTTGTAGATGTTGCCGGTCAGGCCGTGGCGCGACGCGCGCTGCACGTGCACTTCCTGCGCGCTGCCGCCTTCGACGAGCGCGACGCGCGTCTCCTGCGGCCCGATGTTGACCAGGATTTCGGTGCTCATGAATGACTTGGAGATAAAGGTTCGATGCCGAATTGTTTCAGAAGCGCGGCCGTTTCGAACAACGGTAGACCGACCACGCCGCTGTAGGAACCGCGCATTTCGCTGACGAACAGCGCGCCGAGTCCCTGGATGCCGTAGGCGCCGGCCTTGTCGGCCGGCTCGCCGCTCGCCCAGTACGCGGCGGCCTGCGCCGGAGAAATGGCGCCGAAGCGCACCTGCGTCACCGACAGGGCCACCGCTTCGCAGGCGTCATGGACGATCGCGACCGCCGAGCAGACCTCGTGCTCGCGACCGGACAGCGCGGCGAGCATCGCCAGCGCGTCGGCGCGATCGCGCGGCTTGCCGAGAATGCGGCCGTCGAGCACGACGTCGGTATCGGCGCCGAGCACCGGCAGCGTCTGCGCCGAACGCCGCCAGCCGGCGCGCGCCTTTTCCAGCGCGATGCGCCGCGCGTAATCGGTCGCCGCTTCGCCGGGCGCGACCCGTTCGACGATGTCGGCCGGCGCGACGACGAAGCGCACGCCGATCTGCCGCAGCAGTTCGGCGCGGCGCGGCGATTGCGAGGCGAGCAGCAGTTGCGGCGCCAAGACGCACTCCAATGGGAAATTGCGCTCACAGCATG
>DASSVA010000394.1:0-2109 GCA_035706385.1 Solimonas sp.
GTTCCTGCCGCCGGGTCTCAAGCTGTTGCCGCTCGAAGGCGCCGGCGAAGTGCAGACGCCGGTGCGGCTGCCGAAAGGCACGCGCCTCGGCCTCGGCGAACCGGTGTTCTTCCGCCACGCCAAGGCCGGCGAGCTGTGCGAGCGCTTCGACAAGATCCTGCTGCTGCGCGACGGCAAGCTCGTCGGCGAAGCGCCGACGTATCGCGGCCAGGGGCAATGTTTTTTTTGAACCGCGCGCGAATCCGCATGTTTCGATGAGCCCGTTTTCTTCGCTTCAAGGATGGCCGTCATGACGACTCCGACTTCCGCAATCACCACGCGCGGTCCGGGCTGGCGCAACTGGTCCGGCTCGGTGCAATGCCGCCCGCAGCAGACGCTCGCGCCGCGCACGCTCGACGAGCTGCAACAGACCGTCGCGCGGATTTCCGCGGCCGGCGGCCGGCTGCGCGTCGCCGGCAGCGGCCATTCGTTCGTGCCGCTGGTCGAAACCGATGCGACGCTGCTGACGCTGGCCGCGATCGCCGGCGTCGAGAAGATCACCGACAACGTCGCGACGATCCTCGCCGGCACTTCGCTGAAGCCGCTCGGCCACCTGCTGCGCGATCGCGGCTACGGCATGATGAATCTCGGCGACATCAACAAGCAGGCGCTCGCCGGCGCGGTGTCGACCGGCACGCACGGCACCGGCCTGGGTCTCGGCTCGATCTCGACGCAGGTCGAGGGCATGACGCTGGTGATGCCGGACGGCAGCCTGCGCGAATGCTCGGCGACCAACGATCCCGAGCTGTTCGCCGCGGCGCGCGTGTCGATGGGCGCGCTCGGCGTGATCGCCAAGCTCGACGTCCGTCTGCAACCGGCCTACAAGCTGAAGCTGACGAAGCAGCCGATGGAGCTCGACGAATGCCTCGCACGCGCACCGGAGCTCGCGCGCAGCTACCGGCACTTCGAGTTCTACTGGGTGCCGCACACGCGCGGCACGCTGGTCAAGCTGATGGAACCGACGCAGGAGCCGGAATCGAACACCGCGCTGACCGGCCTGCTCGAACTGATCCTCGAAAACGGCGCGCTCGGGTTGTTGTCGCGCATCGTTCGCGCGCGGCCGCAATGGGCGCCGCGTGTCGCGAAGATCATCGCCGCGTCGATCGGCGGCGACGCCAGCACGATGGTCGCCGACTGCCATCGCGCGTTCTCGTCGGTGCGGCTCGTGCGCTTCAACGAGATGGAATACGAGATGCCGGCCGCGAACGGCCCGGACGCGCTGCGCGAGCTCGCCGCGTTCGTCGAGGCGAAGAAAATCCGGGTGCATTTCCCGGTCGAATACCGTTACGTGAAAGGCGACGACATCTGGCTGTCGCCGTTCTACGGCCGCGACACCGCGGCGATTTCCGTGCACCAGTACCAGGGCATGGATTACCGCGACTACTTCGCCGGTGCCGAGGCGATCTTCCGCAACCACGGCGGCCGTCCGCACTGGGGCAAGATTCACACGCTGACGGCGCGCGATCTCGAACCGCTGTATCCGCGCTGGCACGACTTCCTCAAGCTGCGCGCGCAGATCGACCCGGACGGCGTATTCGTCAATCCCTGGCTGCAGAAGCTGTTCGGCCTGTGAACGGCGCCGCGCTGCGCGTATTGCTGCTGTACAGCGCGTTCAACGCGCTGATGCAGTTCGAGTGGCTGCGCTTCGCGCCGGTGACCGATGCGGTCGCCGCGCAATACGGCGTCGGCGTCGGCGACGTCGGCTGGCTGTCGCTGGTGTTTCCGCTGCTGTTCCTGCCGCTCGCATTGCCGGCCGGCGCACTGATCGACCGCTGGAGCGTGCAGCACAGCCTGCGCGCCGTCGCGCTCGTGATGTTCGCCGGCGTGACGCTGCGCGCAGCGATCCCCGGCTTCACCGGCCTGATCATCGGCCAGATCGTGATCGCGCTCGCGCAGCCACTGGTGATGGCGCTGATCGCGCGTCTCGTGCGCGTCTGGTTCGCACCGGAAAAGCAGTTGCAGGCGACCAGCATCGGCACGCTCGCGCTGTTCGTCGGTCTCGCGCTGGCGTTCGTGCTGCTGCCGCCGACCGCGCACGACTCGATCGCCGCGACGCAATGCTTCGATGTG
>DASSVA010000395.1:0-4612 GCA_035706385.1 Solimonas sp.
ACACGCTCGGCTACACGCTCGACGAGGTGAAGGGCCAGCACCATTCGATGTTCGTCGACGCCGCGTATCGCGGCAGCCCCGAATACCGCGCGTTCTGGGACAAGCTCGGCCGCGGCGAATACGAGGCCGGGCAGTTCAAGCGCATCGCCAAGGGCGGCCGCGAGGTCTGGATCCAGGCGAGCTACAACCCGATCTGCGACGAAATGGGCCGGCCGTTCAAGGTCGTCAAATACGCGAGCGACATCACCGAACAGGTGCGCGCCAGCGAGGCGCTGCAGCAGGCCGTGCAGCAGACGCAGGAAGTCGTCGCCGCGGCGCGCGCCGGCGATCTGACGCAGCGCGTCGCGCTCGACGGCAAGACCGGCTCGATCCGCGAACTGTGCGACGGCGTCAACGCGCTGGTCGACACGATGGCCGGCGTCGTCGGCCGCATCCAGGAATCGACCGGCACGATCAACTCGGCGGCCAAGGAGATCGCCGCCGGCAACGCCGATCTGTCGGCGCGCACCGAGCAGCAGGCGGCGGCGCTCGAGGAAACCGCGTCGTCGATGGAGGAGTTGACCAGCACCGTCAAGCAGAACGCCGAGAACGCGCGCCAGGCCAACCAGCTCGCGGTCGGCGCGTCCGACGTCGCGCGCAAGGGCGGGCAGGTGGTGTCGGAAGTGGTGACGACGATGTCGGCGATCAACGAATCGAGCAAGAAGATCGTCGACATCATCAGCGTCATCGACGGCATCGCGTTCCAGACCAACATCCTCGCGCTGAATGCGGCGGTCGAGGCGGCGCGCGCCGGCGAACAGGGCCGCGGCTTCGCGGTCGTCGCCGCCGAAGTGCGTTCGCTCGCGCAGCGCTCGGCGGCCGCGGCGAAGGAGATCAAGGGCCTGATCGGCGATTCGGTCGAGAAGGTCGGCAACGGTTCCAAGCTCGTCGAACAGGCCGGCAAGACGATGGAGGAAATCGTCACGAGCGTGAAGCGCGTCACCGACATCATGGCCGAGATCAGCGCCGCGTCGCAGGAACAGAGCGCCGGCATCGAGCAGGTCAACAAGGCGATCACGTCGATGGACGAGGTCACGCAGCAGAACGCCGCGCTGGTCGAGGAAGCGTCGGCCGCCGCGCGCTCGCTCGAAGAACAGGCCGGCGGACTGTCGCAGTCGGTCGCGCAGTTCCGCGTCGACGACAGCCACGACGCCGTGCCGCCGGCCGCGCCTGTCGCGCGTCCGGCCGCACGCCCGGCGCTCGCGCCGCGACCGGCGCCGGTCGTCGCCAGACGCAACGGCGCCAAGCCGCCGGTCGCGACGGCGGCGGGCGATCAGTGGACGGAGTTCTGAGAGCGAGCGAACGAATTGGTCCTTCCCGAAACCCGTTCATGGCGAGTGTCGTGCGCAGCACGGTGTATCGAGCCGCGCGCGAAATCCCTCGATGCACCGCGCTGACGCGCGGCACTCGGGACGAACGGCATGGACAAGACTCCCGCTATGGGCGACAGCAGCCGCGAGTTCCATTTCACCGCGCGCGATTTCGAGCGCGTGAAGCGGATGATCCATGCGCGCGCCGGCATCGCGCTGGCGGCCGGCAAGGAGGATCTGGTCTACAGCCGCCTCGCGCGGCGGCTGCGCGCGTGCGGCGAGTCGCGTTTCGACCGCTATCTCGACGCGCTCGAAGCGTCGGCATCGTCGCCCGAGTGGGAGGCGTTCACGAACGCGCTGACGACGAACCTGACGAGCTTCTTCCGCGAGGCGCATCACTTCGAGCAGTTGCAGAAATTCCTGCGCACGCGGCCGCGCGATCGCCGCGCGCGGATCTGGTGCGCGGCGGCGTCGACCGGCGAGGAGCCGTATTCGATCGCGATCAGCGCCGCCGAAGCGGCCGGCGCGCTGCCGCCGCCGGTCGAGATCGTCGCGACCGACATCGACACGCAGGTGCTGGCGACGGCGGCGCGCGGCATCTATCCGCTGGAACGCGTCGCGCAACTCGACAAGGCGCTGCTGCGCCGCTATTTCCGGCGCGGCACCGGCGCCAACGAAGGGTATTGCCGCGTGCTGCCGGAGCTGTCGTCGGTCATCGACTTCCACGCGCTGAACCTGCTCGACGCGCGCTGGGATCTGCGCGGCTCGTTCGATGCGATCTTCTGCCGCAACGTGATGATCTATTTCGACAAGCCGACGCAGCTCAGGCTGGTGCGCCGGCTCGCCGCGCTGCTGGCGCCGGACGGCCTGCTGTTCACCGGCCACTCCGAATCGTTCTTCAACATCGGCGATCTGCTCGCGCCGTGCGGCCGCACCGCGTACCGGCGGATCGCGCGCGACGAGGCGCTCGCATGAGCGCCGCCGCGCTGCACGACGACTCGGGCTGGAGCGGCGCGCACGACTACGGCGCGATCAGCGGCCGGCGTTACCGCGATCGCGATCTGGCGTGCGACGCGATCAAGATCCTGCCCGGCGAATTCCACGCGACCGGCGACGACATCGCGCTCGTCACGCTGCTCGGCTCGTGCGTGTCGGCGTGCCTGCGCGATCCGCTCGCCGGCGTCGGCGGCATCAACCACTTCATGCTGCCGGACGCCGAAGCGCTCGGCGGCGGCTCGGCGCGTTACGGCGCGTACGCGATGGAAGTGCTGATCAACGAGCTGCTGAAGCGCGGCGCGCGCCGCGAGCGGCTCGAAGCCAAGGTGTTCGGCGGCGGCAACGTGATCAAGGGCATGACCGTCGCCAACGTCGGCGCGCGCAACGCCGGCTTCGCGCTGCGCTATCTCGAAAACGAGCGCATCCGCATCCTCGCGCAGGACCTCGGCGGCGTCGACGCGCGCAAGCTCGGCTATTTCCCGCGCAGCGGCCGCGTGCTGCTCAAGCATCTGCCGGTCGCCGCGACCGTTGCCGATCTCGCGGTCGAGACCGCTTACCGGCGCGAGCTGCAGCGTACGCAGCCGGCCGGCGATGTGGAGCTGTTCTGATGGCGCGCATCAAGATCCTGATCGTCGACGATTCGGCGCTGGTGCGCAGCCTGATGACGGAAATCCTGTCGGCCGATCCGGCGCTGGAAGTCGTCGGCTGCGCGCCCGATCCGCTGGTCGCGCGCGACAGGATCAAGCAGCTCAAGCCCGATGTGCTGACGCTCGACGTCGAGATGCCGCGGATGGACGGCCTGACGTTTCTCGAAAACCTGATGCGCCTGCATCCGCTGCCGGTGCTGATGGTGTCGTCGCTGACCGAGACCGGCGCCGACGTGACGCTGCAGGCGCTCGAACTCGGCGCGGTCGATTTCGTCACCAAGCCGAAGCTCGACGTCAGCGCCGGTCTGAACGCGTACGCCGAACTGCTGCGCGAGAAAGTGCGCGCGCTCGGCCGCGTGCGGCCGCGCAGCGTCGCGCACAGTGCGCCGCGGCTCGTGCGCCGGCCGTACCGCACGACCGACCGGATCATCGCGATCGGCGCGTCGACCGGCGGCACCGAGGCGATCCGCGCGGTGCTCGAACAAATGCCGGCCGACGCGCCGGCGATCGTCATCACGCAGCACATCCCGGCCGCGTTCAGCGGCCCGTTCGCCGCGCGCCTCGACCGCAGTTCGGCGATGTCGGTCTGCGAAGCGGCGGACGGCCAGCAGATCCTGCCGGGCCACGCGTACGTCGCACCCGGCGATCGCCATCTGCTGATCGTGCGCAGCGGCGCGCGCTACGTCTGCCGGCTGTCGGACGGGCCGCCGCAGAACCGCCACCGGCCGAGCGTCGAGGCGATGTTCGACAGTCTCGCCGCGCACGCCGGCGCGAATGTCGTCGCGACGATCCTGACCGGCATGGGCGAGGACGGCGCGCGCGGCCTTTTGACGCTGCGCGAGGCCGGCGCGCGCACGTTCGCGCAGGACGAGGCGTCGAGCGTGGTCTGGGGCATGCCGGGCGCGGCGTTCAGGCTCGGCGCGTGCGAGCGCGTCGTGCCGCTCGACGCGATGGCGCAGGCGCTGCTCGATGCGCTCGAGTGATTCGTTCGCAGGCAACCACGTCATTGCGAGGAGCGCAGCGACGAAGCAATCCAGCCACGCCCCCGATCCTGCGGAGCGACTGGATTGCTTCTCGCTCGCTTCGCTCGCGCTCGCAATGACAGCCGAATGATGATCGACCGATGATCTCGGCCTTCGCTAAAGCATTGCGCCGCCGCGCCGATATGTTCCGCAGAGACCGACCGATTTTTCAGGAGCCGCCGATGCCTGTTTTGCCGTGGAAGCCGCTGGCGATTCCCGCCGCGCTGACCGTCGTGCACGTCGTCGCGCGGCTGCTGTCGATCGACGCGGCCGTGTCGGCGAGTGGTGTCGCCGCGGCATGCGCGTGGGGCGCGCTCGCGCTGTGGCAGTTGCGCGAATCGGCGCGCCAGCAGGCCGAGATCGCGCGGCTGTCGCGGCAGAGCGAGCTGCGCATGCGCGGTCTCGCCGAACTGCGCGGCGGCCTGATGCGGGAAGCGCTGGCGACCGGTGCCGAAGTCGAACGCGTGCGCGGCCTGATCAACGACGCGGTGCGCCAGCTCGGCACGGCGTTCGCGGAAATGGATCGCCAGTCGCGGATCCAGGAACAGGCGGTCGCCGGCATCCTCGCGCAGAACGACGGCAAGTCCGCCGGCACCGA
>DASSVA010000396.1:0-2894 GCA_035706385.1 Solimonas sp.
GGCGGCCTGCGCTTCTTCGAACGCCAGGAGATCAAGGACGCGCTCGCGTATCTGCGGCTGCTGCACAACCGCCACGACGACGTCAGCTTCGAGCGCGCCGTCAACACGCCGCCGCGCGGCATCGGCGCGACCAGCGTCGAGAAACTGCGCCAGCTTGCACGCGAGAACGGCGTCTCGCTGTGGAGCGCGGCGACGCAGGGCACGGCGGTGCTCGGCCGTTCCGGCGCGAACCTGCAGCAGTTCACCGGCCTGATCGAATCGCTGGCGGCGGAAACCAAAGCGGTTGCACTGTCGCGCGCGACCGAGCGCGTCATCGAACGCAGCGGTCTGCGCGAGCATTACAGGAAAGAGAAAGGCGAGCAGGCCGAGGCGCGTCTCGAAAACCTCGACGAACTGATCAGCGCGACGCGTTCGTTCGAGCCGCGCGTGACCGACGCGCCGCCCGAGGAAGGCGAGACGCCGCCGGCCGATCCGCTGACCGAGTTCCTCACGCATGCCGCGCTCGAAGCCGGCGAGCAGCAGGCCGGCCCCGGCGAGGACTGCGTGCAGCTGATGACGCTGCATTCCGCCAAGGGTCTGGAGTTCCCGATCGTGTTCATGGTCGGCATGGAGAACGGTCTGTTCCCGCATGCGCGCTCGGCCGGCGAAGGCAATCTCGAAGAGGAACGCCGGCTCTGTTACGTCGGCATCACGCGCGCGCGCCGCCAGTTGTACATGAGCTATGCCGAGATGCGCCGCCTGCACGGCGTCGAGCAGATCAATGCGCCGTCGATGTTCCTCAAGGAAATTCCGCCCGAATGCATCGTCGAGACGCGGCCGCGCGCGCAGGTCTTGCGGCCGGCGTTCGCGAGCCGCGATTACGGTCATGGTCGCGGTCATGGCGAAGTCGGCGAGCGACGCGGCAGTTACGGCGCACGCTACGAGGCGCCGCTGCAGCGGCCGCAGATCAGTGCGCGTGCGGCCGGCAATGAAACCGGGCCGAACGGGCTGCGCCTCGGCCAGATGGTCAGCCACGAGAAGTTCGGCGAAGGCACGGTGCTGTCGTTCGACGGCGACGGCGAACGCACGCGCATCGAAGTCCGCTTCAAGCGCAGCGGCACCAAGTGGCTGATGCTGAGCTTCGCGAATCTGCAGGCGCTGTAGGTGCGCATGTCATGAACCTGACGATCGTGCTGCTGCTTGTCTTCGTCGTCGCGGTGATCGTCGGGCCGTTCGCGACGCTGTATGCGGTCGCCTCGTACCGGCGGCGCCACGGCGCCGCGCCGGTGCCGCCGCCGCGCCGGCCGGTGGCCGATGACGACGACGAATCGAGCGGCTTTCAGTGAACCCCGTCGCGGCATGCCGCTTCGGCTTGTGCTTACACTGCGCAACGCCGGCCATTCCGGCCGGTTCCCGGGGGAAACGTCATGAATTTCGCAGAAGTCCTGACCCAGCCGTTCCTGCTCCGCTACGACGGCCGCATCAACCGCCAGCGGTACTGGGCCTTCACGCTGATCTACATCGCGGCGTTCATCGTCGCCGCCATCCTCGATCGCATTCTGCATACCGGCCTGATCACGCTGATCCTCGTCATCGTCGCGATCTATCCGTCGATCTGCGTGACGATCAAGCGCTGGCACGATCGCGACAAGAGCGGCTGGTGGATCCTGATCGGCCTGATTCCGGTGATCGGCGCGATCTGGGCATTCATCGAATGCGGCTGCCTGCCCGGCACGCCGGGTCCGAACCGCTTCGGCGCCGATCCGCTTGCGGCCGGCGAGCCGGTCGTCGTCTGATGTCCGCGGCGCCGCCGGACGTCGCGAACGGCGGCGCATGACGCCGGCGCTGCTGGTGATCGCGGCGCTGTTCGCGATCATCGGTTTCATTCACGTCCGCAAGCGATCGACGCGACGGCGGCGCGCGCCGCCGGCCGACTGGCGCGTGCGGCTGTGGCGCGACATTCCGCAGGCCGCGATCGTGCCGCCGCCGCTGCAGGCGGTCTACGAACAGCGCGTCGAACAATTTCTTTTCGACAAGCGCTTCATCGGCTGCGGCGGCCTGAGCGTCGATGACGACATGCGCCTCGCCGTCGCCGCGCTCGCCTGCCTGCTGGCGCTGCGCGATGGCGAGGCGCTGTTCCCCGCGGTGCACAGCGTGCTGTTGTATCCGGACGCGTTTCTCGTGCATCGCGACGAGCCGGACGAACTCGGTCTGGTCGACGACGGGCCGGTCGAGCAGATCGGCGAATCGTGGCAGGGCGATCGCGTCGTGCTGTCGTGGGCCGACGTCGAGGCGGCGCTGGCCGGCGACGCGGTCAACGTCGTCGTCCACGAGTTCGCGCATCAGCTCGACGACGCCGATCCGCGCACCGAGGGCGCGCCACCGCTCGCCGATTACGCGCAGTGGTCGACGGTGATGCGGCGCGAGTACGAACGCTTGCAGCGGCATCGCCGGCCGCCGGTGTTCGATCCGTACGGCGCGGACAGTCCCGGCGAATTCTTCGGCGTCGTCAGCGAGGCGTTCATCCAGCGCCCGCAGGAAACCCGGCGCCACCACGCCGAGCTGTACGCATTGCTGGCGGATTACTACCGGCTCGATCCGGCCGCCCGACCGCCGCAGTGGCGCACATGAGCCCGTTCAGGCCGCGTTCGGCGGCGTGGCCTTCACAATGGCGAGGCCGCGCGACGCGGCGATGGGGAATCCAGAGGAGCGAATCATGGGAGTCACGCGAATCATCGGCATCGTGCTGATCGTGCTCGGCGCCGCGGCGCTGGCGTACAAGCAGTTCTCGTATACCAAGGAAACGCACAAGGCCGACATCGGCGACGTGCATCTGTCGCTGAAGGAAAAGGAACACGTCGCCATTCCGACCTGGCTCGGCGGCGGCGCGGTCGTGCTCGGCATCGTGCTGCTGG
>DASSVA010000397.1:0-7854 GCA_035706385.1 Solimonas sp.
TCGACCGCGGCCTAGTCGGTCAGCATGTCGACGAGCTGCTGGTCTTCCTCGACGACGTCGCCGACCGCGACATGCCACTGCGCGATCTCCGATTCGGCAATGCCTTCGCCGATGTCCGGCAGCTTGAACGTGAAGGTTTTCATGCCGCCTCCATCGCATTCTTCAGCGCGGCGACGACGCGTGCCGGCCCCGGAAAGTACGCCCATTCCAGCGCGTGCGGGTAGGGCGTGTCCCAGCCGGTGACGCGCGTGATCGGCGCTTCGAGATGCCAGAAGCAATGCTCCTGCACGAGCGCCGACAGCTCCGCGCCGTAACCGCCGGTGCGCGTCGCCTCGTGGACGATCACGCAGCGGCCGGTGCGCTTCACCGACGCTTCGATCGTGTCGATGTCGACCGGCAGCAGGCTGCGCAGGTCGATCACCTCGGCATCGACGCCGGCTTCTTCGGCGGCGGCGAGACAGACGTGCACCATCGTGCCGTAGCACAGCACCGTGACGTCGTTGCCGGGTCGCACGATCGATGCCTTGCCGAGTTCGACGCGGTAATGGCCTTCCGGCACTTCGGCGAGCGCGTGGCCGGCCCATGATTTCAGCGGCCGGTCGTGATGGCCGTCGAACGGGCCGTTGTAGAGACGCTTGGGCTCGAAGAAGATCACCGGATCGTCGTCCTCGATCGCCGCGATCAGCAGACCCTTGGCATCGTACGGATTGCTCGGCATCACGGTCTTCAGGCCCGACACGTGCGTGAAGATGCCTTCCGGACTCTGGCTGTGCGTCTGGCCGCCGAAGATGCCGCCGCCGCACGGCGAGCGCACCGTCAGCGGCGCCCAGTATTCGCCGGCCGAACGGTGGCGCAGGCGCGCCGCTTCCGACACGAGCTGGTCGAATGCCGGATAGATGTAGTCGGCGAACTGCACTTCGACGACCGGCCGCAGGCCGTACGCGCCCATGCCGATCGCCGTGCCGAGAATGCCGCCTTCGGCGATCGGCGTGTCGAACACGCGCGTCTTGCCGTATTTCTTCTGCAGGCCGGCGGTTGCGCGGAACACGCCGCCGAAATAGCCGACGTCCTCGCCGAAGATCACGACCTTGTCGTCGCGCTGCATCATCACATCCATCGCCGAATTCAGCGCCTGGATCATGTTCATCGTCGCCATGATCAGCCTCCCGTCCCGGCGAGCAGTTCGTCGCGCTGGCGCCGCAGATGGACCGGCAGCTCCTTGAAGATGTCGTCGAACATCGTCGCCGGGTCCGGCGCGGTGCTGCCGAGCGTGCCGATCGCCTCGGCCTCGCGCAGCGCCTTCTTCACTTCGGCGTCGACCGCGGCGAGCAGCTCCTTGTGCTGCGCATCGGACCATTCGCCGATCTCGATCAGATGCTGTTTCAGCCGTTCGATCGGATCGCCGAGCGGCCAGTGCGCGGCTTCGTCGCCGGGGCGGTAGGCGGAAGGATCGTCGCTCGTCGAATGCGCGGCGGCACGATACGTGTACAGCTCGATCAGCGTTGCGCCGCCATTGCCGCGCGCGCGTTCGGCGGCCCATTGCGTCACGGCGTGTACCGCGAGGAAGTCATTGCCGTCGACGCGCAGCCCGGGAATGCCGTAACCGATCGCGCGCGCCGCGAATGTCGCGCATTCGCCGCCGGCGATGCCCTGGAAGCTCGAGATCGCCCACTGGTTGTTGACGACGTTGAGGATCACCGGCGCGCGGTAGACGGCGGCGAACGTCATCGCATGATGGAAATCGGCTTCGGCCGTCGTGCCGTCGCCGATCCAGCCGGCGGCGATCCGCGTGTCGCCCTTGATCGCCGACGCCATCGCCCAGCCGACCGCCTGCGGAAACTGCGTACCGAGGTTGCCGGAGATCGAGAAGAAGTTCTTCTCGCGGACCGAATACATGACCGGGAGCTGGCGACCTTTCAGCCGGTCCGCCGAGTTGCTGAACAGCTGGCACATCATGTCGAGAATCGGCCAGTCGCGCGCGATCAGCAGGCCCTGCTGGCGATAGCTCGGGAACAGCATGTCGCCGTCGTCGAGCGCCATCGCCTGCGCGACGGCGATCGCTTCCTCGCCGGTCGACTTGATGTAGAAGCTGGTCTTGCCCTGGCGCTGCGCGCGTTGCATGCGTTCGTCGAACGCGCGCGTCAGCGCCATCGCGCGCAGGCCCTTGCGCAAGTGATCGGCATCGAGCTTCGGCGCCCATTCGCCGACCGCCTTGCCGGCGTCGTCGAGGACGCGGATCAGGCCGTACGGAAATGCGCGCAGGGCCGCTTCCGGCGTGTCGGCGGCCGGACGCGGCAACGCGCCGGCCGGCGAGAGCTGCATGTCGCCGAAATCGCCGGGGTCGCCCGGCCGGTGCCGGGGTTCCGGCACGTGCAGCCGCAACGGGTTCGCAGCGCTCATGAGCGGTTCTCCTCGAATGATGTTTTCGCCAGTTTAGGACGGTGGCGCCGGAATTTGGTTCTTTTCTGGCCGGAAACCCCGTACATTGCGGAACAAAATTCCGCCCTGCTTCCTGAGACCCCGAAACGATGTCCGAGCCGCTGGATGCCCTCGATGTGCGGATTCTCGACCTGCTGCAGGACGATGCCACGCTGCCGGTCGCCGAGATCGCCGAGCGCGTCGCGTCGTCGAAGACCGTCGTCTGGCGGCGCATGCAGCGGCTGATCGACAACGGCGTGATCCGCGGCCGCGTGGCGATCGTCGACCATCACAAGGTCGGGCTCGGCATCATGGTGTTCGCGCACGTGAAGATGACGCGGCACCACCGCGACGCGCTGCCGACCTTCCTCGAAGCGGTGCGCAAGCTGCCGGCCGTCATCGAATGCCACACGCTGATGGGCGATGTCGATTTCCTGCTGAAGATCGTCGTGCCGAGCGTGCAGGACTACGAGTATTTCGTCTGGAACAAGCTGTCGCAGATCGAGGGCGTGCAGGGCATCAGCTCGTCGATCTCGATGAGCCAGAGCATCAACACCACGCGCCTGCCGATCCGCGCCGCCAAGCCGCGCTGAAGGCGTGCGCACGAACGCGCGGCGCGTGCCGCCTTTTACCGTGATCGCATTTCAGGTCTGCGCGCGAGCAGACCGGCGCGCGCTCAGCATCTGGTCGATCGCGACCAGCAGGCGGTCGGTGTCGACCGGCTTGGTCATGTGCAGGCGAAAGCCGGACGCCAGGCTCGCGGCGCAGTCCTTGTCCTGGCCGTAGCCGGAGACGGCGATCAGCTCCGGCGCATCGAAACGTGCGGCCATCATGCGGGCGAGATCGAGGCCGTTGATGCCGGGCAGGCCGACGTCGAGCAGCGCGAGATCGATGCCGTCGTTTTCGAGGATATCGAGCGCGACGCGGCCGTCGTACGCGACGCGCGTCTCGTAGCCGAAGGTTTCGAGCAGGAACGCCATCGTGTCGGCGGCGTCGCGATTGTCGTCGACGACGAGGATCCGGCCTTGCGGGTTTTCGACGGCGGGCGCCTTCGCCGGCGGCGCTTCGGCCGGCGCCGCACGCAGCGGCAACTGGATGATGAATTCGGCGCCTTCGCCGGGGCGGCCGCTGCTGTAGGCGGTGACGTCGCCGCCGTGCAGCGTGACGAGCTGCCGCACCAGCGTCAGGCCGAGACCGAGGCCGCCCTGCGGGCGCGCGACATCCTGTTCGCCCTGCACGAACAGGTTGAAGATGTCCGGCAGCAGTTCGGACGGGATGCCCGAGCCGTTGTCGCGAACGCTGATTTCCGCGACGCTGCCGCGCCGGCTCAGCCGCAGCGTGATGCGGCCGCCGGGCGGCGTGAATTTCGCGGCATTGGTCAGCAGATTGCCGAGCACCTGCACGATGCGCGCGCGATCGCCGAGCATCCACAGGTCCTCGTCCTCGATCTCGACGTTCAGATGATGGGCGTTCGCCCGCAATGTCGATTCGCCGATCTCGCTGGCTTCGCGCACCGCGTCGGCGATCCTCAGCATTTCGCGATCGAGGCGGATCTTGCCGCTGGTGATGCGGCCGACGTCGAGCAGATCGTCGACCAGATGCGTGATGTGGCCGAGGTGGCGGCCGATCACCTCGCGGGCCGCCCGCAGTTGTCCGGCGTCCAGACCCGGGCGATCGAGCAGTTGCAGCGCATTGGCGATCGGCGACAGCGGATTGCGCAACTCATGGCCGAGCATCGCGATGAACGTCGTGATGCGGCGGCTTTCGTCTTCGAGCATGTCGATGCGTCGGCGATCGGACAGATCGCGCATCACCATCGCGTAACCGCGATGAATGCCGTTGTCATCGTAGAGCGGCGCGGCGAGCACGCTGGCCCAGTAGCGGATGCCGCCCTTGCGCAAACGCCAGCCCTGTGTCTCGAAGCGTCCGGCCCTCGACGATTCCGCGAGTTCGTCGGTGTCCGTCACGCCGAGTTCCGCATCGGCCGGCTTGAACATCGTGAAGTGCCGGCCGAGCGCTTCGTCGGTGCTGTAACCGGTGCTCTTCTGCGCGCCGGCGTTCCAGCTGACGATATGACCGTCCGGGTCGAGCATGAAGATCGCGTAATCCTTGACGCCGTCGACCAGCAGGCGGAAGCGTTCTTCGCTGAGGCGCAACTGCTCCTGCGCTTCGCGTCGTTCGGTCAGATCACGCGTGATCTTGGAGAAGCCGCGGAATTCGCCGGACTCGTCGACCAGCTTGGTGATGATGACGTTCGCCCAGAATCGCGTGCCGTCCTTGCGCAGGCGCCAGCCTTCGTCCTCGAACCGGCCGCGCTCGGCCGCAAACCGCAATTCCTGGTCCGGCCAGCCTTCGTCGATGCGGGCCTGCGGATAGAACACCGAAAAATGCCGGCCGATGATCTCTTCGGCCTGGTAGCCGTTGAGACGGCGCGCACCGGTGTTCCACGTCAATACATGGCCATGCGGATCGAGAAAGAAGATCGCATAGTCGGAGACCGCCTCGACCATCAGACGATAGTCGGAATCCGACAGCGCCCAGGACGTCAGCGGGCGTGGGCGGGCAGCGATGTCGAACGCATCTTCCATCGGCGGCATTCCTGCCAGGTGGCGATCGTGGTGGCTGCTAGGGTATCGCCCCTGCAGCCCGGCGTGGCGGGTCGGCGGGGTGAATGCCGATCATCGGCGACTGCATTACCGTCGCACGACGTCGAGCATCTCTTCCATCGCGTTGAGCAGGCGCTCCTGCGCGGCGACGACGTTGCGGAACTTGGGGTTGTCGAGACCTTTGGCACCGACCCATTCGAGCTTTTCGCGCTGCGAAAAAATGTGGTCGAGATATTCGCCGATCATGTGACGACGACGGTCGAACTGCTCCACGTTCATGGTTCAATCTCCGCAATCACGACAACATGGAAAAGGCAGCGCGCTCAGTGCTGGTAGCGCTGCGGAATCGACGCCCGCGAGGTGACGAACAGGAAGGCGCTGACCACCAGAAAGCCGACACCGAACGTCATCAGCAGATCGGACAGCCAGCGGCGCGTCACGGACGAGACTTCGGGCGGAGAAGGTTCGCCGTAGCGGGTCGCGGCAGGTCCCGGCACTTCGATCACGCGCGGCGGCGTATAGCTCGTGCGAACCAGATGGGCGGGCGCGCCGCGTTCCGGACCCTGCACCGAAATCAAGGTGCCGTTGTCGCAGACCGCGATTTTCTGTCCTGCCGCGCTGACGACGCAGTGGATGCGTCCGTCGGTGATTCGCCCTGAAGATCCGGCGCTGCTGCCCGTATCGATCCCAGCGCTTCCATTCACTGAATGTTCCAGCACCGCCGGTACGGCTTCGTAAACGGCCTGCTGATACATCGGATAAGCATCGATGGCGTAGAGCATGACAATCCTTCCCTGGTTAGCCTGCAGCGTTGATTGCTTCCTGACGAATCACCGACGTCCGCAAACTCAAACGCGGCGACGGCCTGCAACGAACGAAACGACCGCGAGAATCAGACCGGCGAGAAACAGGAACCATGCGATCTGCTGGGAAATGCCCATGACGCCACCCAGGCCGAGTACCGCGGCGACGATCGAGATGACGAGAAAGACGGCGGCCCAATAGAACATCGAATGTTTCTCCAGTCGGTTTCCCGGAATGGAGCAGGGGCTGTGCCAGCGCGTCCTCCGCTCGGAGAAAACGCGCAACCTTCCGGGAAAACAGAATGTTGGGAGGACTTCTTGAAGTCCGGAGCTTGCATCGCGGGGTCACGACACGGTAAGAAGACCCTGCAAGAATTTCCGATTCCACGGTAACCATTACCGATTCGATGGCGCCGACATCCGACAACGACGCCCTGAGCGTGCTCTGGGTCGACGACGATCACGAACTCGCCGAAGGCCTGACCGACTATCTGCGCGGCGAGGGCTATGCCGTCGCCAGCGCGTTGACGCTCGCGGAAGCCAGGGCGCAGTTGCGCGATCGCGCCTATGACCTGGTGCTCGTCGACCTGTCGCTGCCCGACGGCAGCGGCATGAGCCTGATCCGCGACACGCCGCGCGACCGTGCCCGCGAATTCGTCGTGCTGACCGGCCACAGCGACATCAAGACCGTGCTGCAGGCGATGCGCCATCAGGTCTTCGACTACCTGACCAAACCGCTGGAACTCAGCGAACTGCGCAACACGCTGGGCCGGGTGCGCAAGGCGCGCGACAGCAGCCGCCCGGAACCGGCGAGCGCCGTCGAACCGCCGCCGGTGCCCGCGACGCCGGCGCCTGCGGCGGCACCGATCATGATTCCCGGCCGTTCGCCGGCGATGCTGCGCGTGCAGAAGCTGCTGGACCGCGTTGCCGGCAGCGAAGTCACGGTGCTGATCCAGGGCGAGAGTGGCACCGGCAAGGAAGTCGCCGCGCGCTATCTGCACGATCACTCGGCGCGCGCCGGCGGACCGTTCGTCGCGATCAACTGCGCGACGGTATCGCCGAGCCTGATCGCCAGCGAACTGTTCGGCCACGAGAAGGGCAGCTTCACCGGCGCGCATCGCCAGCATCGCGGCATCTTCGAACGCGCCGAGAACGGCACGCTGCTGCTCGACGAAATCGCCGAGATGCCGCTCGATCTGCAGGCGACGCTGCTGCGCGCGCTGGAGACCGGCACGATCGTGCGCGTCGGCGGCGATCGCGAAATTCCGGTCAACGTGCGGATCGTCGCCGCCACCAATCGCGATCCCTTGCGCGACGTCGAAGCCGGCCGCTTCCGCCTCGATCTCTATTATCGTCTGCAGGTCTTTCCGATCACGCTGCCGCCGCTGCGCGAACGCGGCGCCGACCTGCTGGCGCTCGCCGAACATTTCGTCGCGCATTTCAGCGACGCCGGCGGCTCGGCGCGAACACTGTCGATCGACGCGATGAGTGCGCTGCTGCGGCATCGCTGGCCCGGCAATGTGCGCGAACTGCGCAATGTCATCGAGCGCGCCTGCCTGCTCAGCACGGAGCAGATCGATGCCACGCATCTGCTGCTGAATTCAGCGCCCGCCGCGCCGCAGGCGCCGACGGTCGCGAACGTCGCCGTCGCGCCGGCGACGACGGCGACACGCTCAGCCGTCGGCAGACTGCGCGATGCCGAGCGCGAGCACATCATGCAGGTACTGCGCACGCACGGCGGCAATCGCACGCGTACCGCCGCCGAGCTTGGAATCAGCGTCAAGACGCTGTACAACAAACTCAAGCGATTCGCCGACAGTCCATGAATGCGTGGCGGATGCTCCGGCGTCCGATCGCGAGGAAAGGTGTGAACAAGCTCAGGCCGCATGCGGCACGCCGGCGCGAGATTCCCGCGCACTGGCACAGCACCGCGATGCCGGACGCCGGCTGGCATCTGATGCAAGGCGGCGGCTTGCACCCGCTGCAGGACAGCGCGGCGCTGCAACTGACCGCGGCGCTGCATGACG
>DASSVA010000398.1:0-2791 GCA_035706385.1 Solimonas sp.
GAGATCGGCAATTTGCCGTTGTCCGGACAGGTCAAGCTGTTGCGCGTGCTCGAAAGCGGACAGTTCGAACGGCTCGGCTCGTCGCGGACGCGGCAGGTGAAGGTGCGCGCGCTGAGTGCGACCAATGCCGAACTGCCGAAGCTGATCGCCGACGGCGGGTTTCGTCAGGATCTCTATTACCGGCTCAACCTGATCGAAGTCGCGCTGCCGCCGCTCGCCGAACGCAGCGACGACGTGTTGCCGCTCGCCGAATTCTTCGTCGGCGGCGACGCGCATTTCGCCGACGAAGCGCGCGAAGCGCTGCTCGATTATCACTGGCCCGGCAATGTCCGCGAACTGCGCAATGCCGTCGAGCGCGCGCGGCTGCTGTGTCGGGCCGGCGTCATCCGCACCGCCGATCTGGGACTTCCGCCGCCGCGCAAGAACGGCGTGCGCGGCGGCGACGAGCCGGATCGCGAGACGATCGCGGCGGCGCTGAAGGCCAGTGGCGGCAACATCAGCCGCACCGCGCAAAGCCTCGGTCTGTCGCGACAGGCGCTGTACCGGCGCATGGAGCGCCACGGTTTCGAGACGGCCGGCGGCTGAGCGGTTTTCCGCGTCATTCCCGCGTAGTGTCTCAGTTTGAAATTCGTCATTGCGAGAAGACCGAAGGTCGACGAAGCAATCCAGCTGCAGGCCTCAATCCGGCCGTGCCGCTGGATTGCGTCGCCGCTGCGCGGCTCGCAATGACGGATGCTTTTATTTCAAACTGAGGCACTACCCATTTCCGCCCGCGCGGAAATGACATCGATCACGCCTGCTACGCTGTGCATCGTCTCGACCGGACTCCGCATGCGTTCCATTTCCCTGCAGGCCCGTCTTGCCGCCGCGCTGGTCGCCGTTGCGCTGCTCGCGACGCTGACGGCGCTCGCGGTTCTGCGATGGACGGCATCGCCGCTGCTCGCCGGGCTGATCGCGGCAGCGGTCGCGGTGGTCGTCGGCGCCTGGCTCGCGCATCGTCTGGCGCGTCCGCTCGAACGGCTGCTGCGTGCGCTCGAAGGCGCGGTCGCCAGCTTTCGCGACGGCGATTTCAGTTTCTCGATCGCCGACGACCGCCGCGGTCCGTTCGGTGCGCTGGCGCGGCTGCACAATGAACTCGGCCAGACGCTGCGCGAACAGCGTCAGCATCTCGTGCAGCGCGAACTGCTGCTCGACACCGTCGTGCAGAACACGCCGACCGCACTGGTGCTGGTCGACGACAGCGGCCATGTCGCGTACGCCAATCTCGCCGCGCGGCAACTGTTCAACGACAACCGCAGCCTCGCCGGCATGTCGTTCGAGGCGATCGTCGCGGCCGCGCCGGCATCGATGCGCGAAGCGCTCGGCGACGGTGGCGACGCGCTGTTCAGCGTCGACTTCGCCGAAGGCGAGGAGACCTTTCATCTCTCGCAGCGCGGCTTTCGTCTGCAGGGTCGCGGCCATCGGCTGTACCTGTTCCGACGCATGACGCGCGAGCTGTCGCGCCAGGAAGTCGCGACGTGGAAGAAGGTGATCCGCGTGATGAGTCACGAGCTCAACAATTCACTGGCGCCGATCTCGTCGCTGTCGCACTCGGGCAGCGAACTGGCGCGACGCGGGCAGATCGCGCGTTTGCCCGAGGTGTTCGCGAGTATCGGCGGTCGCGCCAGACATCTGCATGCGTTCATCGAAAGCTACGCGACGTTCGCACGTCTGCCGGCGCCGCGCCTGGAGTCCGTCGTCTGGCGCGATTTGGTATCGGCACTGCGACCGCAGGTCGAATTCCGGATCGCCGGCAGCGTGCCGGACGGCGAGGCGCGCTTCGATCGCGCGCAGATCGAGCAGGTGCTGATCAATCTGCTGAAGAACGCGCACGAGGCCGGCAGCGCTGCCGACGCGGTCGAGCTGGAAATCCTGCGCGTCGCGGCGAACTGGCGCATCGAGGTCCGTGATCGCGGCAACGGCATGAGCGAAATCGTGCTCGCCAATGCGCTGCTGCCGTTCTATTCGACCAAGCGCGCCGGCACCGGGCTCGGCCTCGCGCTCGCGCGCGAGATCGCCGAAGCGCACGGTGGCCGGCTGCAGCTCGCCAATCGTGATGGCGGCGGATTGCGGGTCAGCCTGATCCTGCCGGCCTGAGAACAGGTTCTTCGCGCGCGTAAAAAATGATTCCCTCTCCCCTCCAAGAGGGGAGAGGGAGCTCATTTTGTTACACGCTCTTGGAGTGACCGCCGATTGCCGCGGCGCGTCCGGACTTGTTACGGTCTCAGCGCTGGCGGCTTGTCGCGGCCAGGCCCGTCCCGGACTTTCTCGCATGCACGCTTCTTCGCGTCGCTGGTGGTGGTATGGCGTCTACGTGGCGGTCGTGGCTGCGTTCGGCGTTGCGGTATACGCGGCCGGCCAACGCGTCGATTACAGCTGGCGCTGGCAGCGGATTCCGCAATATCTGGTCAGCAATGACGGCGTCGAACTGAACGCGCCGTTCGACGGTTTCGTGTCGATCGCCAATGATCAGAAAAGCCTGACGCTGAAAGAGCTGCGCGGCGGCCGCACGCAGACGCTGAGCGGTTTCGACGAGCTGCTGGTCGGTGACGGCGATCTGGTGTTCCAGAACGATCCGCTCGCGCGCAAGCGCGGCCTCGTCGCCGGGCCACTGACGATCGGTCTGTGGATGACGCTGAAAATCTCGGCGCTCGCGCTGGTGTTCTCGATGCTGTTCGGTCTCGTCGCCGGGCTCGGCCGCATCGCGAAGAATCCGGCCGTCTACGGGCTGGCGACCACGTATGTCGAACTG
>DASSVA010000399.1:0-6778 GCA_035706385.1 Solimonas sp.
CCCCGGCACCCGCGCAGGACCTCGGCTTCGGCATCACCTGCATCGATACCCTGCAGGAGCGGCCGCGGATGGCCTGCTGCTATCTGCTCGAACGCGGCGACGACCTCGCGTTCATCGAGGCCGGCACCTCGCACGGCGTGCCGCGTCTGCTCGCGCTGCTCGACGCGCGCGGCCTTGCGCGCGAGCGCGTGCGCTACGTGATCCCGACGCACGTGCATCTCGATCACGCCGGCGGCGCGGGCGTATTGATGCGCGCGCTGCCGAACGCGCAACTGGTCGTCCATGCGCGCGGCGCGCGGCATCTGGTCGATCCCGGCAAGCTGATCGCCGGCGCGTCGGCGGTCTACGGCGCCGAGGCGGTCGAGCGGATGTACGGCGAGATCGCGGCGGTGCCGCAGGCGCGCGTCGTCAGCCCGCAGGACGGCGAGGAACTGCCGTTCGGAAATGGCGTGTTGCAGTTCATCGATACGCCCGGGCACGCGCGCCATCACTTCAGCATCTGGGATCCGGTCAGTCGCGGGTTTTTCACCGGCGACACCTTCGGTCTTTCGTACCGCGAGTTCGATACCGCGGCCGGACCGTTCGTGATGCCGACGACGACGCCGGTGCAGTTCGAGCCGGCGGCGTGGCGGCAGACGCTGGACCGCTACCTGTCGTTCGCGCCGCAGCGCATGTTCCTGACGCATTACGCCAGCGTCGGGGACGTGCCGGCGCTCGCGCAGACGCTGCGCGGCGGCATCGCGCGCTACGAACTGATCGCGACCGAACTCGCCGCCGTGCAGGATCGCCATGCACGCCTGCTGCGCGCATTGACCGACGACGCGCTCGCCGCGGTGCGCGCGCACGGCGTGCGCCTGCCGGATGCCGAGGTGCAGGCGCTGCTCGCCAACGATCTCGAACTCAACGCGCAGGGGCTCGGCGTCTGGCTCGACCAGCGCGCGGCGTGAAGAAGCAAAAAAGCGGAACCACAGATTTCACCGATTGAAGATTTGAACCGCAGATTCCGCAGATTTAAAAGTTTTCCGCGTACGAAACCAGCGCTTCTGGATCCTCGAATCCGTGAAATCCGTGGTGCAACGCTTTTGCTTTCCGTTCAGACCCGCGCCCGGCAAGCGATGAAGCCCGCCGCGCAGGCCGAAATTCGCCGTCTGCGTAATCTGCGGTCCAAAGCTTGTGCTTTTTGAATCCGTGAAATCTGTGGGGTTCAAACGCTTTTTTCTTTCCGCTCAGACCAGTTCCCTGGCACGCAGTTCTTCCTTGAAGTACGCGTAGAAGATCGGCGCGGCGATCAGGCCGGGGATGCCGAACGCGGCTTCCATCACCAGCATCGCGATCAGCAGCTCCCAGGCCGATGCGCGGATGTTGGCGCCGATGATGCGCGCGTTGAGGAAGTATTCGAGCTTGTGGATCACGATCAGATAGGCGAGCGACGCCACGGCGATCGGCAGGCCCTTGCTGAAGCTGACGATGATGATCGCGCTGTTGGAAATCAGGTTGCCGAGGATCGGCAGCAGACCGGCGATGAACGTGATCGCGACCAGCGTCTTGCTGAGTGGCAGATGGACGCCGAACAGCGGCAGCACGAGATCGAGATAGAGCCAGGTGAACAACGTGTTGATCGCCGAGATCCAGACCTGCGCGAACACCACGCGCCGGAACGCCAGCGCGAGCCGCGCGGCGTAGCCGGTGATCGTCGTCGACAGCGGGCGCTGCTCGGCGCGCGGCGTCGCCTTCTGCAGCGACAGCAGCGCACCGATGATCATGCCCATCAGCACGTGCACGAACGAGCGGCCGAAATCGCGGCCGGCGAGTTGCAGCGAGCCGGCGTGGCCGCGCAGCCAGTCGACCAGTTTGATGCGCAGCGCGTCGGCGTCGGCCGGCACGTAGGCGAGCAGGCTGTCCGGCAGATGCGTGCGCGCGTCTTCCATGATCTGCGCCATTTTCTGCATCAGCGTCGGCAGGCTGTCGGCGCTGTTGCGCAGGAACGAGACGGTGCCGAGGCCGGCGGCGGCGAGCATCGCGATCACCAGCGTCGCGATCAGCGTCACCGCGAGCAGGCGCGGGCCGTCGCGCCCGAGCGCGGTGACGCGCAGCCACGGCGTCAGCAGGTCGACGAGCTGGAACACCAGCAGACCGGCGAGCAGCGCCGGCAGCAGGTGCAGCTCGATGACGAGGATCAGCGCGGCGGCGCTGATCGCCCACGCGGCGAGGTCGTAACGCGAGACGGGCGAAGCTTCGGGAGTGTTCATGGACGGGCGGGGGAGGACCGGCGCCCATCATAAGGCGCCGGCGCGGCGAACAGCGTGTCCGCCGCGCCGGAGTAGTGTCTTAGTATGAAATTCGTCATTGTGAGGAGACCGAAGGTCGACGAAGCAATCCAGCTGCAGGGCTCAATCCGGCCGTGCCGCTGGATTGCTTCGCCGCTGCGCGGCTCGCAATGACGGATGCTTTTATTTCAAACGGAGGCACTACCCGCGTCGGCGATCGCGGTCTTTCAGACGCCGTCGCGGACGATGTCCGCGCTTTTCAATAGCGGCAGTTCGACGCTGCCGGACAACTTCGCCGCCGGCACGGCGATGTCGCGCGACCAGGTGATCGGATACTGCGCGGTGAACGCGTAGATCAGCAGCGCGACCTGCTCGCCTTCGGCGAGCCGTTCGGCGATGCCGTTCATTTCGAGGTCGTGCTGGCCGAAACCGCGCACCGGCGTGATCTGATCGTCGATGATGTCCCAGCGCGTCTGGCCGGCCGGACGATGGCCGATCGCCAGGAAGTAGATCGGATCGCAGGCGAGCTGCACGAGATTGGTCGTGCACGTCGCCTGTTCGGCGCCGCTGAGTCCTTCGATATCGACGTGCAGCAGCGGCACGCCGGCGATGATCGCGCCGCCGGCCGGCGCCGTGTACAGCGGCTGGTCGGCGAGCAGGACGCTGTCGCGCACGCCGTTGCCGAGCAGCGAGCCGACGACACCGAGCAGGCTGTTGAGCTGCGGCGTGCCGGCGTCGATGTCGAAGCTTTCGCCGCCGCGCTTGACCGCCTTGGTCTCGATCGCGTCGCCCTCGCCGAGACTCAGGCAGAAGTCCTTGCCGGTCGGCAGCGCCGCGTCGATCGCGCCCTTCTTGCCCTGCAGTTTTTCCTCGAACCACGCGAACTGCACGTCATCCAGATTGAGCGTGCCGCAGCTGCGCGAGCCGCTGGCGTCGCCGAGGCCCGGGAAGGTGATCGCCGCGTAGAACGGATCGAGCGGGTCTTCGAGCCCGACCGCGCCGAGCGACACCGGCAGGATATGGCCGGTCTGGTGCGTCAGCAGCCGCACGTCACCGCCGAGCGCGTGCAGGCATTCGTAGTTGTGCAGGCCGTCGTTGAAGTTGAACAGCGTGTCGCGAAAGCCTTGCGTCAGCAGCACGTCGGCTTTCGGCGGCAGCGTCGGTGCGACGGTCAGCGCGTCGGGCGTTGCGAGCAGGAAGTTCTGCGGGCCGGCCGGCTGGCCGTCGCAGAAATACGCGAGGCTGTGGTACTTCATGAAATTGATGCCGGCTTCGGGGAAGTTGTTGGTGACGCCGGCTGTCGTCAGGATTTCGACGATCGCGGTGTCTTCGCGCGTGCCGCCTTCGGCGAGCTGTTGCAGCAGCGAGGTGACGGTGCCGAGCGGATCGGCCGGCTTGAGAATCTGCGTGATCGACGATTCGCCGCCGGTCACCAGCGCGAGACCCCAGCCCGACTTGACGACGCCGTTCGGATCGAGCGAATAGGTCAGGTCGTGCGGCGTGATGTCCGGCGCCAGCACGCGCAGCCGGTGTTTCGGATCGACCGCGTACAGCAGCACCTGGTACATGCCGCCGTACGAGCCGCCGTACGAACCGACCATCATCTCGCCGTTGCCGCGCCGGCGCAGACCTTCGAGATTCTCGGCCCAGTCGAGCACCGCGATCAGGTCCTGGCCTTCGTATTCCGGGTCCATCACGCGCACGGTGCCGCTCGATTCGCCGAAGCCGCGCTCGTCGATCGAGATCACGTAATAGCCGGCGTCGTTGAGACGCTTGATGAAACTGCCGTCCGGCGCCGCGGTCTCACGCGAACCGCCGTAACCATGACCCTGCAACACCAGCGGATAGGACTTGCCTTGCTCCAGATGCGTCGGTTCGAAAACCTGCACGACGATCGTGTCGCCGGTCGCGGCGACCGGAATCTCCTGGCGGTAGATCGTGCCGTCGCGGTTGGCGACGACCGGTGTCGTCGTGGCGCCGGTGTCACCGGCGACGCCGTTGCCGTCGTTCGTCGACGAGCTGCTGCCGCAGCCGTACAGCAACGCGGAAAGACAGAACGCGGCGAGCAGCCGCGCAGCGGTATGGACGTTCATCTGATGGATCCCCGTGGCACGATCGTGCGCTTTCTTATGATGTCGCGACGATAGCGCAAGCGGAGCGCCGATGCTTCATCCGATGCGGATCATTCTGGGTTTGTCGTCGCTGCTGCTGCTCGGCGGCTGCGGCACGTTCGGCTATTACGCGCAGGCCGTTTCCGGCGAGCTCGCGATCCTGCGCGCGCGCCAGCCGATCGGCGATCTGCTCGACGATGCGGCGACGTCGCCGGAACTGAAAGCGCGGCTCGTGCGGGTGCGCGACGCGCGCGACTGGGCGGTGACCGCGCTGGCGCTGCCCGACAACGGCAGCTATCGCAGCTATGCCGACGTGCACCGCCCGTACGTGGTCTGGAACGTGTTCGCGGCGGCCGAATTCTCGGTCGAGCCGCTGCGTCACTGCTTCCCGGTCGCCGGCTGCGTCGGCTATCAGGGCTGGTACGCCGAAGCCGATGCGCGCGCGCAGGCCGAAATGCTGAAGCGGCAGGGCTATGACGTCTACGTCGGCGGCGTGCCGGCGTATTCGACGCTCGGCTGGTTCGACGATCCGCTGCTGAGCACGATGCTGCGCTGGGACGACGCGACGCTGGTCGCGACGCTGTTCCACGAACTCGCGCACCAGAAGCTGTACGTCAAGCACGACACGCGCTTCAACGAATCGTTCGCCGAGTTCGTCGGCGAACAGGGCTTGCGCGAATACCAGGCGCAGCATCCGCTGCCGGGCGCATCCGACCTCGACGCACGCCGCACGCGCCGCCACCAGTTCACGGTGCTGGTGCTGGCGGCGCGCGGACGGCTCGCGGCGCTCTACCGCGAGCCGCTGGACGCCACGGCGATGCGTGCGCGCAAGGCGGCGGTGTTCGCGCAATTGCGCCGCGACTATGCGCAATTGCGAGAGCGGGCCTGGGATGGCAAGGGTTGGTACGACGGTTTTTTCGATACGCCGCTCGACAACGCGCGGCTGCTGCCGTTCGGCCTGTACGACGACGATTTGCCGGCGTTCGACGCGCTGTTCGCCGAAAACGGCGGCGACTGGCGACGTTTTTTTGACGCGGCGGCGCGGCTCGCGGCGCTCGCGCCGGCGCAGCGCGGCGAAGAACTGCGCCGGCTGAAGGCGGCAGCGCGCGATACCGGCGCGCCGTCGTTCGTCGCGACGCACCCCTGATTCAGGGGGTGCGCGCCTCCGGCGGGCCGTTGCACACTTCTTGCTTGGGGAAGTGGCAGCGGGGGGATGAAATGTCGATGTGGTATTACGATGCGATCGAAGGCCGCGAGCGTCTCAAGCGGCGCTATGTCTGGGCGTTCTGGGCGTTCGGCCTGGGCCTGGCGGTCGGACTGACGGTCGCCGGCACGCTGATTCGCTGAAGGCCGCGTCGCCGGCCGCCGCGGCGGGTCTGCCGTTCCGGCGGTGCAGCGGGTATCCTGCGCGGGTTTTTTGCCAGCGATCCCCATGCAACTTCACAACACGCTGTCCGGCCGCAAGGAAGAATTCACGCCGCTGAACCCCGGTCGCGTGACGATGTACGTCTGCGGACCGACCGTCTACAGCTACGCGCATATCGGCAACGCGCGGCCGGTCGTGGTGTTCGACGTGCTGTCGCGCGTCCTGCGTCGCCGTCATGAGAACGTCGTCTACGTTCGCAACATCACCGACATCGACGACAAGATCAACGCCGCCGCAAAAAAGGAAGGCGTCGATATCCGCGTCATCAGCGATCGCTTCGCGGCGATCTACCACGACGACATGGCGGCGCTCGGCGCGCGCGATCCGGACCACACGCCGCGCGTCACCGAACATCTGCCGCAGATCATCGCGATGATCGAGCGGCTGATCGCCGGCGGCCACGCCTATGCGGCCGAAGGCCACGTGCTGTTCCACACGCTCAGCTATGCCGATTACGGCCAGTTGTCCGGCCGCGACGAGCAGGCGCTGATGGCCGGCGCGCGCGTCGAAGTCGCGCCGTACAAGAAGCACGCCGGCGACTTCGTGTTGTGGAAGCCGTCGGCCGACGACCAGCCGGGCTGGGATTCGCCGTGGGGCCGCGGCCGGCCGGGCTGGCACATCGAATGCTCGGCGATGGCCGAGGCGCTGCTCGGCGAGACGATCGACATCCACGGCGGCGGCCACGACCTGATCTTCCCGCATCACGAGAACGAGATCGCGCAGTCGACCTGCGCGCACGGCGGCAAGATCTTCGCGCGCTACTGGCTGCACAACGGCTTCCTCAACATCGACAGCCAGAAGATGTCGAAGTCGGTCGGCAACGTGCTGCTCGTCCACGAGCTGCTGAAGACGATTCCCGGCGAGGTGATCCGCCTCGTGCTGCTGACCGGCCATTATCGCCAGCCGGTCGACTGGAACGACGAGATCGTCGCCGAGTCGCGCAAGAAACTCGATCGCCTGTACGGCGCGCTGCG
>DASSVA010000400.1:0-3069 GCA_035706385.1 Solimonas sp.
GTCGCGCGTACCGGGGAGCTTTTGCGCGGCGTTTCCTCGGAAGATGTCAGCGCATCGCCCTCACCCCACCGGCCGCTGCCGCGGCCGGTCCCCCCCTCTCCCGCTGCGCGGGCGAGGGACGTATGCCGGCCTGCGGCCGAATGAGGTACGGGTGGTCGCTGCCAGATCACGCGACCGCTCGCGCACAACTGGTCGAGCCAGTGCGGTTCGTACCAGCGCGTGCGCGCCGGCAGGATTTCGCTTTCCCACGCGCTGGCCGCGACCGGAAAACCTTCGAGTTGCGCGAGCACCAGTTCGAGCGCAGCCGGACCTTCGCGCTTGTCGCCGCCGGCGAGACCCTGCCAGTCGAACAGGAAGCGCATGAACGCCGCCGCCGCGACCGGCTGGAATTCCGCGCGCTTGCGATCGCGCGTATAGCGGTGGATGCGCGCGAGCCGGCGCCGCTCCGTCCATTCGGTTTCGCGCGCGGCGATCGCGTCGGCGGTGAACGCGCCGCGCATGACATAGCCCTGCTGTTCGAGCGCGAGCAGCGCGGGCAGCACCGCGTTCGCGTCGAGCGCCAGCGGCGCGGCCAGTGCGGCGGCGGTGACCGGGCCGTGCAGTTCGAGCCGGCTGCGCAGCAGTTCGCGCAGCGCCGTATCGGCATCGACCGGCGCGCCGAGTTCGGGGGCGTCGCCGTCGACGAGCGCGGCGGGCAACAGCGCGCGGATTTCGCGCAGGCGCTCGGCAGCGACCCACAAAGAAAATTTTCCTTCTCCACCCGCAGCGCGGGGGGAGAGGGTTGGGGTGAGGGAGGCGGTCGTTTCGGTGGCGCTCGGTACCTCTGGCGACCGCCCCCTCACCCCAATCCTCTCCCCCGCAAGCGGGGGCGAGGGAGAAGCTCCGGGAGAGATGACGCGCGCGACACGCCGGACCGACTTCAGATTCGTCAGCATCGCGGCCCACGGCCGCGCTTCGTCGGCGGTCAGAAAACCGTGCACGACCAGCGCGTCATGCAGCTCGTCCTCGTTCGCGGGATCCGGCCACATTTCCTCGCGCACGCGGGCGATCGCGCTTGCGTCGAGCTCGCCGAGATCGCGCGCGCTCGCCGCGTCGGCGAAGCCGCTCGTGCGCACGGTCAGCGTGCGGCGTTCCTCGGCGGGCGCGTCGTCGAGGAACGCGTACGGCTTGGCGGTGAGGATCGATCCGGACAGCGGCGACGGCGCGGTCAGATCGCGGCAGATGATGTCGACGGCGCCGGACTCGATGCGCGTGAGCAGCGCGATGAAACCGTCGACGTCCATCACTTCGTTCAGGCAATCGGCGAGCGCCTGCCGCACGAGCGGATGATCCGGCACCTCGCGGTCGCCCGGCAGATTGTCCTGGCACGCGACCGCGTCCGGAAACGCGTGCGTCAGCAGATCCTCGGCGTCCGATCGCTGCCATTGCGGCGGCACGCGCTTGCCGTTGCGGTTGCGTGCGACGGCGAGCGCGACCGATGCCGCCCAGCGCCAGCGCGTGCCGAACATCGGCGCCTGCAGCACGGCCTGCGTCAGCACCTCGCGCGCGCTGTTCGAATGCAGGTAATGCGCGACGTCTTCGAGCGGGAAGCTGTGCGTCGGACCGAGCGACAGCACCAGCGAATCGTCGAGCGCCGCCGCCTGCAGCTCGAAGTTGAACTGCCGGCAGAAGCGCTTGCGCAGCGCGAGGCCCCACGCGCGCATGATGCGCGAGCCGAGCGGCGCGTGAATGACCAGATGCGTGTCGCCGACCTCGTCGAAGAAACGCTCGAAGACGATGCGCTCGCGCGTCGGCAGCAGGCCGAGCGCGGTCTTCGCGCTGCCGTAATAGTCGGCGAGCTGCACGGCGGCGCCGTCGCTCAGGCGCAGTTCATCGACGAGCCAGCGGATCAGCGCGTCGGCGCTCTCACTTGGAGAGACTTCGGATGGCAGGTCATTCCCGCGAAAGCGGGAATCCAGGGCGGTCCGCGCTTCGTCTGGCTCCTGGATTCCCGCTTTCGCGGGAATGACGGCTGTTTCGAGAATCGCGTCGGCGCGCGTGCGCAGTTTCGATACGGCGACCGACAGCTCGTCGCTGCGGCCGAGTCCTTCGCCGAGCCAGAACGGCATCGTCGGCGGCTGGCCTTTCGCATCCTCGACGAGCACGCGGCCGGTTTCGATCTTGAGGATGCGATACGAGGTGTTGCCGAGCTGGACGATGTCGCCGGGCAGCGATTCGAACGCGAAGTCCTCGTTCAGCGTGCCGACCTTCAGGCCGTCCGGCGCGAGTTCGACCTGCGAATCGAACTGGTCGGGAATCGTGCCGGCGTTCGTCACCGTCGTCAGCTTCGCGCCGCGGCGGCCGCGCAGGCGGCGGTTGACGGCGTCGTGATGCAGCAGTGCGCCGCGGCGGCCGCGACGCGTGACGTAACCGTCGGCGAGCATCCGCACGACGTCCTCGAAACACGCGAGCGTCAGTTGTGCGTACGGCCATGCGCGCCGGTAGCGCTCGTACAGCGCATCGACGCCCCATTCCTGACAGGCGACCTCGGCGACGATCTGCTGCGCGAGCACGTCGACCGGCGCGTCCGGCACCAGCACGCGGTCGAGCTCGCCGTGCGCGACGCTGTCCATCAGCGCCGCGCATTCGGCGAGATCGTCGAGCGACAGCGGGAACAGCCGGCCTTTCGGCGTCGCGCGTACCGCGTGGCCGGCGCGGCCGACGCGCTGCAGGAACGCGTTGATCGAGCGCGGCGAGCCGAGCTGGCAGACCAGATCGATGTCGCCGATGTCGATGCCGAGTTCGAGCGACGCGGTCGCGACCAGCGCGCGCAGCTTGCCGGCCTTCAGCCGCTGCTCGGCGTCGAGCCGGTGTTCCTTGGCGAGGCTGCCGTGATGCGCGGTGACGGATTCCTCGCCGATCCGTTCGGCGAGATGGCGCGCGACGCGTTCGGCCTGACGGCGCTGGTTGACGAAGATCAGCGTCGTGCGATGTTCGTTCGTCAGCTCGGCGAGGCGATCGTAGATTTCCATCCACACTTCGGTCGCCATCACCGGCGTCAGCGGCGAGCGCGGCAGTTCGAGCGCGAGA
>DASSVA010000401.1:0-2950 GCA_035706385.1 Solimonas sp.
GCTGGCGGAGCTTTTCATGCTGGCGCTGCTCGGACGTCCGTGGCTGTGGCTGTTGCTGAATCTGCCGTTCCTGATCTGGCTGCCGGGCGAGCTGTTCTACCTGTGGCATTACGGCACGCCGACCTCGGCGCACATCTTCGCGATCATCGCCGAAACCAATCGCGATGAAATCACCGGCGTCCTCGGCGCCGGCAGCCTGGCGTGGATCGGCGGCGGCGTCCTGTGGGCGGCGTCGCTGGCGGGTCTCGTCGTGTTCCTGTTCCGGAAGCTCGCGCCGTGGCGGCAGCGGGCGCGCGCCTGGACCGCGCTGGTGCTCGGCCTCGGTCTGGCGATGACGCTGCTCGCGTACCAGCGCGCCGCCGCCGCGACCGCGGCATCGGTGGAACCGGCCGTCTGTTCCGGACGGTTCTGCGGGGGCGCTGCGTCGCCGTCGTTCTCCGATCTTTTCATCGACAGCTATCCGTTCGGACTGCCGCTGCGGCTCTACGACTATTCCGAACAGCGTCGCCTGCTCGCGCATGACGCGGCGGCGCTGAAACGCGCGAATCCCGGCTTGGTCCGCGATCCGGCGCTCGCCGCCGTCGCCGAGACCTATGTGGTCGTGATCGGCGAATCGGCGCGCGCCGATCACTGGAGCCTGTTCGGATATGCGCGTCCGACGACACCGCTGCTCGAACGGCGCGACCATCTGCTGGCGTTCGGCGACGCCGTCTCGGTCACGCCGGCGACACGTACCGCGGTGCCGGTCCTGCTCAGCGGCGGCAGCGTCGACGACATCGCCGCGTTTCGCTTCAGGCCGTCGTGGATCAATGCGTTCAAGGCAGCCGGGTTCCGCGTGTCGTGGCTGTCTGCGCAGATGCCGGTCGGGCTGTACGACACGACCGTCGGCATCTATGCGCAGCTCGCCGACGACGTCGAGTTCCTCAATCCGGGCGGCGACGAGCGCCGCGGTCGCTACGACGACGTGCTGCTGACCGCGCTCGACCGCCGGCTGCGTGCGCCGCAGCCGAAAAAGCTCATCATCCTGCACATGCTCGGCAGTCATGCGCCGTACCAGCATCGCTACCCGGACGCCTACGAAGTCTTCAGACCGGCACCCGGCGCGGATGATGATGTCGGCATCAACGACCGCGCCGACGGCGAGAAGATCGACAACGCCTACGACAACAGCCTGCGCTACACCGATTACGTCCTCGATGCGGTGATCGCGCGCCTGCGCGCAAGCTCATCGCTCAGCGCGCTCTGGTACGTGTCGGACCACGGCCAGACGCTGCCGGCGGACGGCTGCAAGAACACCGGCAACGGCTTCTTCTCGAAATACAACTTCCATGTGCCGCTGCTGTTCTGGTATTCGGCGGCATACCAGGACCGCTTCGGCGACAAGCTGCGGGCGGCCGCCACCCATGTGGCGCAACCGGTCTACATGGCGGACTTTGCGTCCAGCGTGCTCGATGCGTCCGGCTTCGAGCTGCCGGAGGCGCAGCGCGAGCGCAGCCTGATGAGCCCGCGTTACGCCGCCGGGCAGCGCATCGTCACCATCGACGGCCGCGAGCGGATGGATTACGACCGCGATTTCGCGGTGGCGGCATGCAGGAAATGACACGGATGATTTCCGTCATGTCGTCATGCCGCTCGCGCGGGCGGGATGGTTTTCAGATCACGCCGAACGCCAGCATCGCATCGGCGACGCGGCGGAAACCGACGATGTTGGCGCCGATCACGTAATTGCCGCGGCTGCCGAATTCGCACGCCGTCTCGAAGCAGGTGTGATGGATGTTGCGCATGATCTCGTGCAGGCGCCGCTCGGTGTGCTCGAACGTCCAGCTGTCGCGGCTGGCGTTCTGCTGCATTTCCAGCGCCGAAGTCGCGACGCCGCCGGCGTTCGCGGCCTTGCCGGGGCCGTAGGCGATGCCGGCGCCGAGGAACACCTTGATGCCTTCGGGTTGCGTCGGCATGTTGGCGCCTTCGCCGACCGCGATGCAGCCGTTGTCCACCAGCACGCGCGCCGAATCGCCGTCCAGCTCGTTCTGCGTCGCGCAGGGCAGCGCCACCTGACAGGGGATGTGCCAGATGTTGCCGTGCTCGATGTAGCGCGCGCCTGGATGCTGCGTCACGTATTCGCAGATGCGGCGGCGCTCGATTTCCTTGAGCTGCTTGATGGTGTCGAGGTTCAGACCGGCAGGATCGTGGATGACGCCGTTGGAGTCGGAGCACGCGACAACGCATGCGCCGAGCTGCTGCAGCTTTTCGATCGCATAGATCGCGACGTTGCCGGAGCCGGAGACCACACAGGTCTTGCCTTCGATGCTGTCCTTGCGCGCCTTGAGCATCTCGTCGACGAAATAGACGACGCCGTAGCCGGTCGCCTCGCGCCGCACCAGCGCGCCGCCCCACTTCGGACTCTTGCCGGTCAGCACGCCGGACTCGTAACGATTGGTGATGCGCTTGTACTGGCCGAACAGATAGCCGATCTCGCGCGCGCCGACGCCGATGTCGCCGGCCGGCACGTCGGTGTACTCGCCGATGTGGCGGTACAGCTCCGTCATCAGGCTCTGGCAGAAGCGCATGACTTCGCCGTCCGACTTGCCTTTGGGATCGAAGTCCGAACCGCCCTTGGCGCCGCCGATCGGCAGGCCCGACAAGGCATTCTTGAAGGTCTGCTCGAAGCCGAGGAACTTGATCGTGCCGAGCAGCACCGACGGATGGAAGCGCAGGCCGCCCTTGTACGGACCCATCGTGCTGTTGAAGCCGACGCGGAAACCGCGGTTGATCTGCACCTCGCCGCGATCGTCCTGCCACGGCACGCGGAAGATGATCTGCCGCTCCGGTTCGCAGATGCGCTCGATGATCTTGTGCTCGGCGTATTCCGGATGCCGGATCAGCACCGGTCCCAGCGTCTCGATCACTTCGCGGACCGCCTGATGGAATTCCAGTTCGCCCGGATTGCGGC
>DASSVA010000402.1:0-5479 GCA_035706385.1 Solimonas sp.
CTGCGAATACGCGAAGGACGGCATCCGCGTCAACGCGATCCTGCCGCTCGCCGATTCGCCGGCGATGGCGTGGTGGACGCGCGAGCGCCCCGAAGAAGCCGCCGCATTCGTCGCGACCGTGCCGCAGGGCCGCGTCGGCTCGTGCGAACACGACATCGGCCGTTTCGTCGTCTCGCTGTGCTCGGACGATTCGCGCTACATCACCGGCCAGAGCATCGGCGTCGACGGTGGGCAGGCGTTCCTCGGTTGACCGGTTGTTTGCAGGAGCGCGCATGGCGCGCTCCTGCAAAAGAAACGTTCAGACCCAGGCTTCGAGCACGCGCACGCTGTCGCCGCCGCGCTGCTGCGCGTATTCGCGTGTCGCTTTGATCGCCTCGGTCTTGATCGCGCGCACGCGCTTGAAGCCGGCGGCCGTCATGATCCGCGCCATTTCCTGCGGCGTTTTGAAGTGCATGTGCATGCGGCCTTTGACGAAGGCGCTGAGCAGCGCGCCGAACGCGATCACGGCCGGATGCTGGACGCGTTCGTTGAAATACACGTCGCTGAAATAGACACCGTTTGGAAAGCGTTCGAGCGTTTCGGCGATGCGCTGCCAGACGGCGCGCGCCGACGCCGGGTCGAGGTAGTTCATCAGCCCTTCGGTGACGATTGCGGTGCCGAGCTTCGGATCGAGCTGCTGCGCGACGGCGGCGAGTGAGTTCGCGCCGTCGATCGCCAGCGCATCGAGTGTGACGACGCGATGCCGCTCGGACAGTGAGCCGGTCTGTTCGAGCACGTCGCGCTTGCACGCCGCCATCGCCGGCAGGTCGGTTTCGATGTAGCGCAGCCGTTCGCCGTAACGTTGCATGAACGACCAGCCGCGCGGCGACAACCCGGCGGCGATCTCGATGACCTGGCCGACCTTGTCGGATTCGATCGCCTTGGCGAGCTGCGCGTCGATGCCTTTGTGTCGCGCGAGCATCAGCGCGTCGAGCGAGAAGCCCGACAGCCGGCGCGTCACGGCGGTGAACGCGCGGAACATGCGGTCGATGCGTTGGCCGCGTGGCGTCGCGAACGCCGGATGCGACATGCCCTGGCGGAACCAGAAATAACCGGTCGCATACGCGGTCGGGCTGACGCGCGCAGTCGCCCCGTCGGCGTCAGACACCCGGCGCGCCCGGGAAGCCGACGTAGTACTGGCCGGTCAGCATGCCGCCGTCGACCGCGATCTCAGCGCCGCACAGATACGACGCCTCGTCGCTGGCGAGGAACAGCGAGGTATATGCGACTTCGGACGGCTCGCCGATCCGTTGCAGCGGCACCATCGTGTAGCGCTTGTTCGCCTCGGCGCGCGCTTCGGAATACGGATTGCCCATCGCCGTGTCGATGCCGCCCGGATGCACGGAATTCACGCGCACGCCCTTGTGGCCGTATTCCATCGCCGCGGCCTTGGTCAGGCCGCGGATGCCCCACTTGCTGGCGTTGTACGCGGACAGGCTGTTCGCGCCTTTCATGCCGTCGACCGACGAGATGTTGACGATGCTGCCGTGGCGACGGCCGATCATGTGCGCGCCGACGATCTTCACGCCGAGAAACGTGCCGACGAGATTGATGTCGATCACCCGTTCGAAGTCGGCGAGCGAGGTTTCGGCAATGCTCTTGAACAGCAGCACGCCGGCGTTGTTGACGAGCACGTCGACGCCGCCGAATTTCGCGATGGCCTTTTCCAGCAATGCGTGCCACGACGCTTCATCGCTGACGTCGTGATGGACGAACAGCGCGCTGTCACCGAGTTCGGCGGCGAGCTTGCCGCCGTCATCGTCGAGCACGTCGGCGATCACGACCTTCGCGCCTTCGGCGACGAACAGACGGCTGGTCGCGCCGCCCATGCCGCGGGCGCCGCCGGTGATGATGGCGACCTTGTTGCGCAGTCGTGACATGCGTTTCTCCCCGTTGATGTTGTCGATAAGCTGATGCGTGCGCAGCGGTGCGCACATTCCGCATCCTCGCATCGCCGCGATGCAGCAGCCTCATCCGAACGTGCGACCGCTCGTCTGCTGCGCAGCAGCATTCATCGGTGAGTATGACTTCTCACCCTTCCGGACGAAGGCCGATGCGCGTCGAGTGACGAGGATACGGATCAGCCGTCGCCACGTACGACGGCAGGGCAACGAACAAGGCCGCACGGCCGTGACACGGATGCCGAAACCACCACGAGGAGAGTCATGATTCGAATCGATCGCAAGCGCCACGCGGGCGCGATTGCCGCGCTGCTGCCGTTGCCGCTGCTGTTCAGCCATCCCGCCATCGCCGAGGATGCGGCGACGCAGCCCGCCAGCGAAGCGCCGGCCGCGACGACCGCCGCGCCGCCGGCAACGACCGCTGCGCAGACCGCGCCGGCGGACGCGAGCGACGACGGCAAGATCGCCGAGATCGTCGTCACCGCGCAGCGTCGCGAAGAAAAACTGCAGGAAGTGCCGATCGCGGTGACGGCGATGGACGCGAAGCAGATCGAGAGCCGCGGTATCCAGAACGTCGGCGACCTGTCGGCGCTCGCGCCGGGCCTGCAGATCAGCAAGACCGCGTCGAACACGACGATCTCGCAGATCACGATCCGCGGCCTGTCGCAGATCAACCCGGCGATCTACTGGGATCCGGCGGTCGGCGTCTACGTCGACGGCGTCTACATCGGCAAGGCGCAGGGCGGCATCTTCGACATCGTCGATCTCGAACGCGTCGAAGTGCTGCGCGGACCGCAGGGCACGCTGTACGGCCGCAACACGCTGGCCGGCGCGATCAATCTGATCACGCGCAAGCCGAGCGGCGTGTTCGGCGGTTCGGCGAGCCTGGAGATCGGCAATTACGACGCGGTGACCGAAAAGGCGTCGATCGACCTGCCGAAGGTCGGCATCGTCAGCATGTCGCTGGCGGCGCGCCAGGAGCAGCGCGACGGCTGGGTCAAGACCGCCGACAGCAGCTCGACCAACAAGCTCAACGACCGCAACGACAACGGCATCCGCTTCGCCGCGGACTTCGATTTCGCGCCGAACCTGGTCGGCGAATACCGCTTTGATCGCAGCGTCACCGACCAGACGCCGAACTGGGATCAGCTCTATCACGTCGACAGCGATCTCGGCTATCCGGGCTTCGACGGCTATGCGTCGCACAAGCGGCTCAAGCACGCCGATCTCGATGCGCCGATGTACGAGAAGTCGAAGATCAGCGGCCATTCGTTCACGCTCAACTGGAACCTCGACGACGTCAACACGTTCAAGTCGATCACCGGCTATCGCAAGCTGAGCTGGGACGATTCGCTCGATCTCGACGGCTCGCCGTACGACATCGCGTTCACGCAGCGCTTCACCAAGTACCACCAGATCTCGCAGGACCTGCAGTGGCTCGGTCATACCGAACAGCTGAACTGGGTCGGCGGCCTGTATTACTTCGGCGACAACGGCGGCACCAACAATCCGCAGCATTTCTTCAGCGGCGCAGCGAACTACGATTCGAGCTATTCGACCAAGACGCATGCCGGTTCGGTGTACGGCCAGGTCGACTACAAGCCGATCGATCCGCTGACGCTGACCGCCGGCCTGCGCTACACGCAGGAAAAGAAGGAACTGAGCCGCACCTTCGGTTTCGTCGGCAGCGATCCGTACCTGATCCCGGCCGGCACCGGCGCCGAAAAGACCTTCCACGCAACGACGCCGATGGCCTCGATCGCCTGGCAGTTCACGCCGGACCTCAACACCTATTTCCGCTACGCGGAAGGCTTCAAGAGCGGCGGCTTCAACGGCGAATTCAGCGATCCGACGCTGTCGTCGGCCGATAACGTCACCGAGACGCAGACGCCGTTCAAGCCGGAGAAGCAGCGCTCGTTCGAACTCGGCACCAAGTCGACGTGGCTCGACCAGCGCGTCGTGCTGAACGCCGCCGTCTATTACAACAAGGCCAAGGATCTGCAGGAGTCGATCTTCCTCGGTTCCGGCGCGGCGGCATCGAGCGTGCGCAACGCCGGCAAGGCGACGATCTACGGCGCCGAGCTTGAAGGCCAGATCGCGCTCTGGGCCGGGTCGCGGCTCGGCTTCAACTACGCGTACCTGCACACCAAGTACGACGAGTTCATCGACGCCGGCGTCGACGTCGCCGACAACCGCGCGTTCGTCCATGCGCCGAAGAACAGCGCGAATCTGTTCCTCGACATGCGTCTCGCGCGTCTCGGCTGGGCGGACCTGCGCGGCCTGATCGATTACGCGTACACCGATTCGTTCTACACCTACGCCTATCAGTTGACCGGCCCCGGCGATGCCGGTTTCGACCCGAGCAAGCAAGTCGCCGACGATGCGAAGGTGCCGTCGACCGGGTTGCTGAACCTGCGCCTGTCGCTGTCGAACGTGAAGCTCGGCGATACCGCGTCCGGTGAACTGGCGCTGTGGTGCCGCAACGTTACCGACGAAGATGCGCCGACCAACTTCATCGACTTCGGTCCGGGGTTCGGCAGCCTCACGGTCGCCAACTTCAACGATCCGCGCACGTTCGGCGTGACCGGCATCGTGCGCTGGTAAGCCACCGTCGCGATGATTTCGAGGCCCGCTCCGGCGGGCCTTTTTCTTGGGTCTGCGATTTCGTGGCCGCGCGCTCCTGCAGGACAGTGCGAATCCGCGCTGCCTTCTTGCGCTGCTCTTGACGCGCGCGCACGCTGCGCCGATGCGCAAATTCCTGCTCTCGTTCCCGCTCGCCGGCGCGCTCGCGCTCGGCGCTTGCCAGTCGGCACCGTCGCAGCCGACGGGCAATGCGGCGCTCGAATATGCCGCGGCACCGGTATCCGGCGGTGTCGTTTACCGGCTGCAGCCGGATGCGTCGCAGACGACGATCTACGTCTACCGCGCCGGCCGCGCCGCGCGCTTCGGCCACAATCATCTGCTGACGGTGCCGCAACTCGAAGGCTGGGTGTGGATTCCGGACGACCGTCTGAACGCGTCGCGCTTCTCGCTGCGCTTCCGGCTCGATCAGTTGCAGGTCGACGATCCCGCGCTGCGCGCCGCGACCGGCGGCGGTTTCGCGACGCCGCGTTCGGCCGACGACATCGCCGGCACACGGAGCAACCTGCTGAAGTCGCTCGACGCCGATCGTTATCCGTGGGTCGTGCTGAACGCGGTGGCGATCAGCGGCGAATGGCCGCTCGCGGTCGCCGACGTCGCGGTGACGCTGCATGGCGTGACGCAGGTCCGGCGCGTCGTGCTGCGCATCGAACACGATGCGCGGATGTTGCAGGCCAGCGGCCGTTTCGCCGTGCGGCAGAGCGATTTCGGCATCACGCCGTTTGCGATCCTCGGCGGCGCACTGGCGGTCGACGACACCGTGGCGATCGATTTCACGGTGCGGGCGACCACGGATTCCGCTGCGCGATCGTGACAGCAGCGCGCGCCACGCCGGCGCGCGGATCGGCGCCGGCATGGCGGACGGACAACGAGCTCAGTCGCCGCGCGCGTCCTTGCGG
>DASSVA010000403.1:0-10754 GCA_035706385.1 Solimonas sp.
GCCATATCTGCTGCCGCCCGATCCCGACGATCACCTGATCGCGTATCAGCGCTTCGTCGATGCCGGCGTGCCGGTGTTCGCGGTCACGATCGCCGGGGCTACGCATTTCGACTTCAGCCTGCTGCCGACGTTTCCGGCGACATCGTGGTGCCCGGACACGAGCGCCGGCCGTTGCGAAGGCGGCTGGGGACGGCCGCTGATCGAGCATTACACGCTGGCGTGGTTCGACCGCTGGCTGAAGCAGCCCGGCGAAATCGGTTACGCCGACGCCGACGCGCGGCTGCTCGACGACGACGGACCGCAAGGCCGCGTGAAGATGAGCTGGCATTTCCGCTCGGCGCGCGATTTTCCGGCGCGCGATGGCAGCGAACAGCGCTGCGACAATTTGCGCCGCGGCTGCGCGGTGCCGTAGCGGCTACAAAACTGCCGTTGCAGGAGCGCGCCGCGACGCTCGCCGGGGGTCGCGCGCATGGCGCGCTCCGGCAAAAAGCCGTCGCCCCTAATTCGCCGTGAAGTCGACCGTCACCTCGTTCGCGCCGTCGTCGTTGTCGAGCAGCAGCAACGTCGCGTCCGGCGCCGACGCGACCGTCGCGCCGCTGACTTCGACGCGATAGCCGTTCGGATAATGCAGCGCGACCGGCACGTAGATTTCGGTCGGACCATTGGCGGCGCGCGGCGTGTAGCGGTAGTGGAACGCGCCGCTGTCGGGATCGAACGACAGTTCTTCGGGAATGCCGGCGGTCGCCTGCGGATAGGTGCGTTCGAGGATGCGCAGCTTGTCGAGCTTGACCGTCGACAGATCGGCGTCGTCGGTGAACAACCCTTGCGCGCCGCTGCCCTGCGACTGCGTCGTCGGATCGGCCCAGTTCTTGTAATGCCAGTACTGCCAGCCGAACAGGTGCGCATCGGCGAGCGCGGTGGTCTGGCGCAGGATGTCGGGATCGTCGGTCGCGCCGAACTCGGTCAGCAGTTCGACCGCATCCATTCGCGACGCCTGGTCGCGCGCTTCGTTCGCCGACGCTTCGTTGAAAACGTTGCAGGTCGCCGGGATCGGCAGCGCATCGAGCAGACCGAGCTGCACCGACTGCGTCAGCGCCGCGAGCGGGCAGTAATCGTGGAACGAATAACCGAGCTGCGCTTCGCCGGCGACCGGCGTGAAACCCTTCGGCGTGCCGATGCTGCTGCCCTGCGGCTCGGACTCGAACCAGATCAGGTTGTGCGGATCGACGCTGCGGATGCCGTCGCGCGCGTATTCGTAGAACGGCTGCAGCTCGTTCGCATCGTGCGTCGGACAGCCGACCAGCGGCACGAGGCAGGTTTCGAATTCGAGTCCGGCCCACGGTTCGTTGAACAGGTCGTAACCCATCGAGTACGGCTGATCGCGCCAACGCTTCGCGACCGCCGTCCACGCGTCGCGGAAACCGTCGCGGATTTCGCCGGTGTCGGCCCACAGATTGTCGTAGGTCTGCGACAGCTGCGGCGTGAAATAGTTGAACGGAAAGCCGAAGCGCGGCGCGCCGAGCAGCGTCGTGAAACTGCCGGGCAGCTGCTCGACCGCCCAGTCCGGCACGCCCTCGCCCTGGTACATCGGCCCGAGCAGGTCCTGGTGGAAATCGAACAGCATCCAGATCTTCCGCTTCGCGAGCAGATCGATGACGCGATTCCATGCGTCGAGGTAGCCGCGATCGACGACGCCCGGCGCGTCCGGCGTCACGCCGACCCACAGCACGCCGATGCGCGCGGTATTGAAGCCGTGCGCGGCGAGCCAGTCGGCATCGGCGGCGACGAAGCCGTCGGGCGTCGCCGGCGGCACGTACGGCGCGGTCTTCCAGACCATGTTGACGCCGTGCAGCAGCACGACGCGGTTGTCGCCGTCGATCAGCCAGCGGCCGTCGCGGCGCAGCTGCGTCGACGTCGCACCGTCTGCCTGCGTGGCATCGCTCGAACTCGACGACCCGCACGCGGCCAGCGCGAGCGCCAATGCCGATGCTCCCAGAACGTGTACGGCGCGCATCCTGTCTCCCCCGTTTTTTCCGGCGACGCGTCGCGGCTGCAAGCGTTGCAGACGTGGTTCGCCGTGATGTTGCGCACGCTAGGTTTGCCGACGCTACAGCACTTCATTCAAACGGGTGATGTGACCGATGGGGCCCGTGCCCACACTCGTCGCCAGTCGTATTTCGTCTGGATGAGGAGCGCCATTCATGGCTGGCTCGAAAGATTACAAGCTCGGTGAGTACACGTTTCCGCGCGGCTGGTTCATGGTCGCCGAATCGGCGAAAGTCACCGACAAACCGCAGGGCGTGCGCTTCTTCGGTCAGGAATTCGCGCTGTATCGCGGCAAGGACAGCGGCAAGGTGATTCTGCTCGATGCGTATTGCCCGCACATGGGCACGCATCTGGCGCGCAACAGCACCTCGTACGTCGCGCAGGACGGCGCCGTCGAAGGCGATTCGATCCGCTGCCCGTATCACGCCTGGCGCTTCGGCCCGGACGGCAAGTGCAACCAGATTCCGTATTCGAGCGGACCGATCCCGCCGGCGGCGAAAGTGCGCGCATGGCCGGTCGTCGAAAGCATGGGCGCGGTGTTCGTCTGGCACGACGCCGAAGGCGGCGAGCCGGAATGGGACGCGCCGTTCCTGCAGGAATGGAACGATCCGGCGTGGACGCACTGGACGTTCGACGACCTCGGCAAGATCGACGTGCATCCGCAGGAGATCGTCGACAACATCACCGACGCCGCGCATTTCGGTCCGGTGCACGGCTCGAAGACCAAATTCTTCGAGAACGAATTCCGCGGCCATCTCGCGATCCAGCGCATGGGCGGCGGTCACCGCACGCTGGTCGCCGAAGGCGGGCCGCTGCTGGTGACGGAAGCGGTCTACCACGGCCCGAGCATCCTGATCACGCGGATGAGCGGCCTGTACGATTCGTACATCTTCATCGCGCACACGCCGGTCGACGACGGTTCGGCGTACGTCTGGCACGCGCTGCTGGTGCGCAGCACCGACGGCAAGCCGGCGACCGCCGCCGACAACGCGGCCGCACGGCAATATCAGGACGTCGCGCTCGCCGCGTTCGCGCAGGACTTCGAGGTCTGGAAACACAAGCGGCCGTGCTTCCAGGGCCTGTTCGTGCAGGGCGACGGCGCGTTCCGCCTGCAACGCATCTGGTACAAGCAGTTCTACAACCCGCGTGCGAGCCGGCAGGAATATCTGCGACAGGTCGAAGGCGTGCACGTGCCGCGCGGCATGCAAGGCGCGCCGGACGACATGCGCGAAGCGAGCCACGAGACCTTGCCGATCGCGGTCAACGCCTGATCGGTGCGAGACGAAAAAGCCCGCGGAGTCCGCGGGCTTTTTCGTTGCCGCCGGCGTGCTCAATCGCGCTTCATCGCCTGCTTGAACGCTTCCGGCATGTTGTAGTCGAACGAGCGCTTCTCGATCCGTTCGACGATGCGCCAGCCGTCGGCCGTGCGCCGGTAGCGGTCCAGATACCAGAGGCCGAAGAACATCGTGTCGCCTTCGCCGGGCGCACCGTCGGCGCGCGGCAGCACCATCGGGTTGATGCACGCGACCTTGCCGCGCGCCTCGTCGCCGTCGACATCGAATGCGAAGTTGCCGTTGAAATGCATGTAGCCCGGAAACACGCCGAGCGCCTGCGGCAACCATTCGCGGATTTTCGGATATGGGCCGTCGATGCCGCCGGCGGCGCGATAGTCGATATACGCATCCGGCGTGAAAATATGGTCGAGCCGTTCGAACGCACGTTCGTCGATCGCATACGCATAGCTGACGACCAGCCGTTCGAGCTCGATGCGATCGGAGATTTCCTGCAGATCGAGCATGGCTATTTCTTCCCGCCGATCACTTCCATGTCGCCCGGGCCCCAGAACGCGCGCATCGAGGTGAATTTGCCGGCGTCGTCGAACGTCATCACGTCGATCACGCGGATCACCGCGGCGCCTTCCGGCATGTTCAGTTCGACATCGAACGCCATCGCCGCCGAATGGCCGTGCGAGCCGCGGATCGGCGCCGCGAGCCGGAGCCTGGCGCCGGTCTTCATCGAGAACTCGTAGAACTGGGTGATCGCGGCCTTGCCGGTCTTCAGCTTGCTGCCGACCGGATCCTCGACCGTCGCGTCGTCCGCGTACAGATCGGCGACCGCGGCCGCGTCGCCGCGGTTGAAGCCGTCGATATACGCCTGCATCGCCTCTTTCATCGCTTTCTCGCCCGGACCCGCCATGCGCTGCATCCTCCGTCGTCGCTTGTCGATCGCGTCCGCCATGCTCGGCGGCGACGGCGGCCGCAGAATCGTCCGTCCGGACGAAAGGACGGGTAAAAACGCCTCCATCGCGCGCCGCCGGTCACGCCCGACTTGACGGAACGCGCAAAGCCGGCCGACTATTGCGGTTCGGTCGTTTCGAGAATTGATTCGCAAAAGTCCCGAAGTGGGCTGCGGCTGCGGACGACCCCGCTCGCTAGATGGAGGAGGACCTCGATGGCCGTTTCCGCCGAACAGATGTCCGGCACGCGCAGTGCCGCCGCCAAACGCGCCGTGCTCAAGGCCGGACGCGCGCGCGTCAGCGAGCCGCTGCAGCTCGAACAGATCGATCAGCTGCTCGGTGCGATCTACGACGGTCCGACCGAATCGCCGCCGTGGCAGACCGCGATGCTGCGCATCCGCGAAGTGCTGGCCGCCGCGCACGTGACGCTGATGCTGCGGCCGCCGTCGTCCGACAGCACCGGCGTGATGATCAACACCGGACCGACGACCGCGCAGAACGTCGAGTCGTACGAAACCCATTTCTTCGCCGCCGATCCGTTCGTGCGGCTCGCCGAAGGCGACGTGTTCTCGGCCGAGGAACTGATCGGTCCGCAGTGGCTGCAAAGCCAGTACTACCACGACTTCCTCGAACCGATCGGCGTGCGCCATCTGCTCGGCGCCGACATCTATACGAAGGACGGCATCGAATGCCGTTTCCGCATCACGCGCAGCGCCGACGCCGGACCGTTCTCGGCGGACGACAAGGCGCTGGTCAAGCTGCTGCTGCCGCATCTGAAGCGCGCGATCCAGCTGCATGCGCGGCTCGACTTCCTCGAATGCGAACGCTCGCTGTTCGCCGGTACCGTCAACCGCATGCTGCTCGGCATGCTGAGCTTCGACGCGAACGGCAACATCGTCGAGACCAACCAGGAAGCGCGCCGCATCCTCGCCGAGAAGGACGGCATCTGGCTGTCCGGCAACAACATCTGCATCGAAAGCAGCCAGGAAAGCCGCGATCTGCAGCGCATGCTGCGCAGCGCGCTCGCCGGCACCAGCGACAGTGAAGGTCCGGGTGTCGTCGAGGCGATGGCGGTCACGCGGCCGTCCGGCCGCGCCAAGCTCGGCATCCTGGTCCGCGCGATCCCGCTCGGCCGCTGGTCGGAAAGCAAACAGCGCCCGGCGGTCGCGGTGTTCCTGCGCGATCCCGAGGCCAATGCCGCGCAGCCGTCGCAGGAACTGGTGCGCCGCCTGTTCGGCCTGACACGGATGGAAGCGCAGCTCGCGCTGCTGCTGACCGAAGGCTTCACGCTCGACGAAGCCGCCGAGAAGATGAACGTGCGTCGCAACACGGCGCGCACGCATCTGCGCTCGATCTTCTGCAAGACCGGCGTCACGCGCCAGACCATGCTGGTCCGCCTGCTGCTGAACAGCGTGCTCAGCCTCGGCTGATCGCGCGCAGGCAAAAAAGCCGCCGATGCCGCCGCGTCGGCGGCTTTTTCGTTGCGCATCATTCGGGAACGACGAGATCGCGCCCATCGGGCGCGCTTAAAGACAACGCTCAATCGTCGTCGCCGATGCCGCGTTCCTTGATCTTGCGCGTCAGCCCACGCGACGCTTGCGTCGCGATCGAACAACAAATACGCGGACGCGCCCGCGCTGCCATTTCAGAACCAAGGCGCTAGGGCCTAGTCGTCATCCGCGATCCCCAGTTCCTTGATCTTGCGCGTCAGCGTATTGCGTCCCCAGCCGAGCCGCCGCGCCGCTTCCTGGCGCTGGCCCTTGGTCGCGTGCAGCGCGACGTCGATCATCGTGCGCTCGAACAACGGCATCGCCGTACCGAGCAGATCGTTGTGGCCGGCGGCGAGTTCGCGGCGCGCCCATTCGCCGAGGCTGTCATGCCAGCTGCCGGCGATCGCCGGCGCCGGCTGCGCCATCGTCGCGGCCGCCTGATGCGCCGGTGCCGACGTGCCCGGCAAGACCGCCGTCTGCGCGACCGGCCTGATGGACGGCATCGCATCGTGCGTCAGTTCCGGCGGCAGATCCTGCGGATGCACGTCCTGGCCCGGCGCCATCACCGTCAGCCAGCGGCAGATGTTTTCGAGCTGGCGGACATTGCCGGGCCAATGGAAGCTCTTGAGCCGCTGCATGACGTCGGCGCGCACGCGCTTGGGCTCGGTCTTCAGTTCTTCGGCGGCGCGCAGCAGGAACGAGCGCGCGAGCTGCGGAATGTCCTCCGGACGTTCGCGCAGCGGCGGAATGCGCACGCGGATGACGTTGAGCCGGTGATAGAGATCCTCGCGGAAACGGCCTTCGCGGACGAGTTCGTCGAGATCCTGGTGCGTGGCGGCGACGACGCGCACGTCGACGCGGATCGGCGCGACGCCGCCGACGCGATAGAACTCGCCGGTCGACAGCACGCGCAGCAATCGCGTCTGCAGGTCGGCCGGCATGTCGCCGATCTCGTCGAGGAACAGCGTGCCGCCGTCGGCCTGCTCGAAGCGGCCCTTGCGCTGCGTCGCCGCGCCGGTGAACGCGCCGCGCTCGTGGCCGAAGAATTCGGATTCGAGCAGGTCCTTGGGAATCGCCGCGGTGTTGATCGCGATGAACGGCTTGCCGGCGCGCGGACTGTTGGTGTGCAGCGCGCGCGCGACCAGTTCCTTGCCGGTGCCCGACTCGCCGGTGATCAGCACCGTGATGTGCGATTGCGAGAGGCGGCCGATCGCGCGGAACACGTCCTGCATCGCCGGCGCTTCGCCGATCATCGTCGCCGGCGGTTCGGCGGGAATCTCGTCGGCACCTTCGCGCGCGTGCGCCGCGCGCCGCACGAGATCGGCGACGCCGTCGACGTCGAACGGTTTCGGCAGATATTCGAACGCGCCGCCCTTGTACGACGCGATCGCCGAATCGAGATCGGAGTGCGCGGTCATGATGATGACCGGCAGCGCCGGATGCGCCGCATGCACACGCGTCATCAGCGTCAGACCGTCGACGCCGGGCATGCGGATGTCGGAAATCAGCACGTCGGGCGCGCCGTCGGCGAGCGCGTCGAGCAGTTCCGCGGCGCCCGGGAAACTGGTGACCGTCATGCCGGCGCGGCTCAGCGATTTTTCGATGACCCAGCGGATCGATTCGTCATCGTCCACGATCCAGACGTTCAGCGCATTCATGTGGACTCGATTGGCAGAAAGATGGAGAACACGGTGCAGCCGGGCCGCGAACGGCATTCGATGAGACCGCCGTGGCTGTGCACGAGATATTGCGAGAGCGGCAGGCCGAGGCCGGTGCCGTCGGCGCGCGTCGTCACCATCGGATAGAAGATTTTTTCGATCATCTCGGGCGGCACGCCGCAGCCGTTGTCCTCGATATCGACCTGCACCATCAGCTTGTGTCGCGCACCACAGACCGTCAGCTGGCGCCGCGTCCGCGTGCGCAAGGTGATCGCACCGCGACCGTCGACCGCGTGCAGCGCATTGCGCAGCACGTTGAGCACGGCCTGGATGATCTGCTCGCGATCGATCATCACTTCCGGAATGCTCGGGTCGTAATCGCGCAGCACCTGGACCGCGGCCGGCGCTTCGGCCTGCACCAGCTGGCGCACGTGCTCGAGCACCTCGTGGATGTTGATCAGCGCTTTGTCGGGTGCGCGGTTCGGCCCGAGCATGCGGTTGACGAGATTCTGCAGGCGGTCGACCTCGCGAATGATCACGCGCGTGTATTCGCGATGCTGCGAGTCGGGAAACTCGTGCTCCATCAGCTGCGCTGCGCCGCGGATGCCGCCGAGCGGATTCTTGATCTCGTGCGCCAGGCCGCGGATCAGCTCGCGGCTGGCGTCGAACTGCGTCTGCAGGGTGCCGTCGCGGGCGATGCGCTGGTGGCGGTCGACCGGCTGCATTTCCATCAGCAGGCCCGGCCTCTTGCCGACAACGAACGGCGTGACGGTGAGATCGACGGTGACGGCGAGGCCGCCGCTGCGCACCAGCTTGATCTCGCGCTCGATGAAGCCGGTCATCGTGTCGAGCGCCCGGCGCAGCCGCAGCTCCTGCGGCGCGAAATGCGGAACCGCTTCGGCGAGCGGCTCGCCGAGCACGAGCCGGCGCGAGACTTCAAAAATCCCTTCGGCCGCAAAGTTCAGGATCGACACGCGCAAGCTTTCGTCGAGCGCGACCACCGCCGTGGTCTGTCCGTCGATCACGTCTTCCGCGGTGACGCGGCTGCGGGCACCCAGTTTCATCGGGCAAGCAAACGCAAGATGCAGGCCATGCAAGAGACGCCGCCGATCAACGGCGGGGCGACAGGCGAGGCACCATTTTAGTGCGCTTTGTCTACTTTGGTGCGTTGCTCGCCAATTTGGTGCTCGCGATGTGGAAGTCCGCCGGCGTCGAGCGCGCGACTTCGCGGCCGTGCCCGTCGAGCAGCACGATCAGCAATTCGTGCGGTCCCGGCGCGAGTGCCGGCAACTGCACGCTCAGCGCATCGACCGGGCTGCCGACCGCATGTCCATCTACCTGATAGACCAGATGAAATCCTTGCACGAGCGCCGGCATCACGCTGGCTGCCGCGACCACCGGCGCGCGTCCCGCTTCGACCCGCTGATCGGGCGTCGGCGACTCCACGCGCACGGCGAAGCGTGCCGCGGCGCGCAATGCTTCCGGCGAGTAGAAGATGGTCTTTTTCGCGGGGCGGCTGCCGGACACCGGCGCGAGATGAATCGGCCTGGCGTGCTTGTCGGGCGCGCGGTCGGTGTAGTGGACGACGCCGTCGGCATCGACATAGCGATAGACCGCGTCGTCCGCAGCCGCCGCGGCCGCGAACCCGAACAACAAACCGGCGATCAACCCCCTCATGCGCGGCAGCCTAGCGGAACGCGCGCAAAAGAAAAGCCCCCGCCGGATGGCAGGGGCTTTCGAACCGATCCACGACCGCGCTCTTGCTCATCGCGCCCGCCGTATCGCTTGCGATACGGCGAACAAACAAAGCACTGTCGTTATTCGCTGGGACGCTACGCGCTACAGCGAATAATACATATCGAACTCGATCGGATGCGTGGTCATGCGGAAACGCGTGACTTCCTGCATCTTCAGATCGATGTAGGCGTCGATCAGATCGTCCGAGAACACGCCGCCGCGCGTCAGGAACTCACGGTTCTTGTCGAGCGCTTCGAGCGCCATGTCGAGGCTGTGGCAGACGCGCGGGATCTTCTTGTCCTCTTCCGGCGGCAGATGGTAGAGATCCTTGTCGGCGGCTTCGCCCGGGTGGATCTTGTTCTGGATGCCGTCGAGGCCCGCCATCATCATCGCGGCGAACGCGAAGTACGGGTTGGAGGTGCTGTCCGGGAAGCGCACTTCGATGCGGCGGCCCTTCGGGTTGGCCACGTACGGAATGCGGATCGACGCCGAGCGGTTGCGCGCCGAGTACGCGAGCAGCACCGGCGCCTCGAAGCCCGGCACCAGGCGCTTGTAGCTGTTGGTGCCCGGATTGGTGAACGCGTTGATCGTCCTGGCGTGCTTGATGATGCCGCCGATGTAATACAGCGCCAGTTCCGACAGGCCGCCGTACTTGTCGCCGGAGAACAGGTTCTTGCCGTCCTTGGCCAGCGACTGATGGACGTGCATGCCCGAGCCGTTGTCGCCGACGATCGGCTTCGGCATGAAGGTCGCCGTCTTGCCGAACTGATGCGCGACGTTCTGCACGACGTATTTCAGCTTGAGGACTTCGTCGGCCTTCTTGGTCAGCGTGCCGAACTTGACGCCGATCTCGCACTGGCCGGCGGTCGCGACTTCATGGTGGTGGACTTCGGTCGGCATGCCGACGTCTTCGAGCGTCGAGCACATCGCCGAACGGATGTCCTGCAGGCCGTCGACCGGCGGCACCGGGAAATAGCCGCCCTTGACGCCCGGACGATGGCCGGTGTTGCCTTCGGCGTATTCACGACCCGAGTTCCACGACGCGTGGACGGAGTCGATCTCGACGAAGCAGCCTTTCAGGCCGGAATCATGGCGGACGGAATCGAAGATGAAGAACTCGTTCTCCGGACCGAAGAACGCGGTGTCGGCGATGCCGGTCGACTTCAGATATTCCTCGGCGCGCTTGGCGAGCGAACGCGGATCGCGGCCGTAGCCCTGGCCGGTCGCCGGCTCGATGACGTCGCACGACAGCACCAGCGTCGGGTCCTCGAAGAACGGATCGACGAACGCCGTCGAGGCGTCCGGCCGCAGGATCATGTCGGACTCGTTGATGCCTTTCCAGCCGGCGATCGACGAGCCGTCGAACATCTTGCCGTCGGTGAACAGCTCTTCTTCGATCGTGTGCGCCGGCACGGTGACGTGCTGCTCCTTGCCGCGCGTGTCGCAGAACCGGAAATCGACGTACTTGATTTCCTTGTCTTTAATGGTCTTCAGAACGTCACTACCCGACATGGGCCCATCTCCTTAGAGCAACTGATGAATGAATTGCCGGCTCGGCCGTCCGGCGCGCGCTGGATACAGCATGAA
>DASSVA010000404.1:0-6081 GCA_035706385.1 Solimonas sp.
GACGGCTCGTTCGGCGGCAAGGTATTCGCCGGCTACCGTTTCGCACCGTTTCCGCTGTTCGTCGAAGCCAGTTATCTCGATACCGGCGACGCCGACGTCGACCGGCGCTACGCGGACGACGACACGATCAAGCTGAATTTCAGCGGCTACACGTTCGGCGCCGGCCTGTTCTGGCCGCTGACGTCGTACGGTTCCGGCCTGTTCGTCCGCGGCGCCTACTATGACGGCGACACCCGGGTGAAAACGCCGGACGATCCGCAGTCCGGCAGCCGCAAAGCGTCGACCAGCGGCGCCAGCTTCGCGGTCGGCGCGGACTGGAAATTCAATCCCTGGGCCGGCCTCCGCGTCGAATACGAAGACCTGATCGAACCGCGCGATTTCGAGAACGACGAGAGCGTCGGCGTGTTCAGCCTCGGCGTCGTATTCGATTTTCCGTTCGTGCGTGAATCGCGCGGCCGTTCGCGCTACTGAGCGTCGCGGCGACCGCTGCGGCACAGTTCGGTCGACGGCGGTACGTAGGCGCGCGTCGGATCGGCACTGGCGACGCCGCGCGCGAGCAGCAGTCGCGCGTCGGTTTTCGCGGCGAAGCCTGCAAGCGCGGCGAAGTCGTCCGCCGTCCAGTAGCCGCGCGGTGGCGGCGCGTGCAGCGCCTCGGCGGCGGTGCTCGGGTACAGACGCAATTCGGCGTAGCGCGCGAGCGGCGTGCCGTCCCAGGTCGACGGCACTTCGAGATTCTGCGGCGGCAGCGTTTCGAAATCGGGCTGCAGCGGGCGCCGCTCGCCGCCGGTGTCGTAATTGCGGTACAGCACCGCGAACTTGTCCGGCACGCGTGCGCCGCTGTCCCACCAGCAGCCGTCGAGCCGGTCGAAGATGTCGCGCGTCTGCGCCGGACTGACCGATTCGAGCGCGTCGAGCGCCTGCGGCAGCATGCGCGTCAGGCTCGCGCTGAACTGCGGTTCGCTGCTCGCTTCGCCCTGCAGTTCGATGATCAGTCCGAGCCGTGCGCCGAGCACGTTCGAATACAGGTCTTCCGGCGAGAACGCGGAAATCTCTTCGGAAAAGAACGGTACGGTGTGATAGCCGTACCACTGCGCGATCTCATGCCATGCGGCGAGCTGGAACGACAGGTGGGCGGCGAGAAACGCGGCGAGCGTGTAGCGATCGGCGGCGCTCGCCGGCAACGCGAATGCTTCGAACGCGATGCGCCGGTCGGCGAGTTCCGGGCCGAGATCGAGCGTCCAGCGCTGACCCAGATGCGGCCAGATCCGGCTGAACAGGAACAGCGCGTTGTCGGCCGAATCGCGGACGTGCGCGATGTCGACGAAGCCGCCGCGCCGCGTGTAGATGATGCCGAGCTTTTCGCTGTCGCTGCCCATCAGATCGCCGAGGAAACCGCTGGTGCCACCGTCGTAGCCGTGATGGCCGAGCAGCGTCGGATCGATGACGTTGTCGAGCCGCACGAACGGCACCGGGATGCCGAGTGCGCGGACGCGCAGGCCGTGTCCGAACGCGCAGCACGGACGCAGGCTGTCCGGCTGTCGCAGCGGCGCTGCGACGGTGAAGCTGTCGCGGGCGACGGCGGTCGGCGCGACCAGTTCCGACAGCGGCAGATTGGCGCCGGGCTGATACGGCGCCGGCAGGTTTTCGCAGACCGACAGCGGCAGTGTGGCGACGATCAGCAGCAGCGGCAGCAGACGGCGGCGCCACGATGGCGTGTTCGATGGCGTGACGCTCAGAACGCTTCTCCGACCTGGAAATAGAATCCGGCGCTGTCGCGGCCGACGCCGAAGTCGAGACGCACGTTGACGCGCGGCTTGAACATGAAGCGATAGCCGGCGCCGACGCTCGGCAGGATGTGCGTGCCGAGATCGGACGGCCGCGACGCGAGCGAGCCGGCGCCGGCCCACAGCACGACGCCGTGCCGCCATTCGAGCTGGCGACGCCATTCGATCTGCGTGCTGATGACGTCGCGGTCGCGGTAGCGGCCGTTGTAATAGCCGCGCATGCGCTGGTCGTTGCCGAGCGTCGCGAGCTGGTTCCACGGCACGTCGCCGCTGCGGAAATCGCCGTACAGATCGAACGCGACGGTGGTCTTCGCATCGACGCTCAGATACGCGCCGAAGCGCGTCGCGAGCGTGTCGAACGCATCGTCGCTGCCGAATGCCGGCCGGTACGCGGCGTAGTCGACGCTCAGCACGTGGCCGCGCGACGGGTTCGGCACGAAGTCGCGCGTATCGTTCAGCAGGTGCACGCTGGCGCCGGAGCCGAACACTGACGGGCCGTCCGCGGTGTCGTGGATCGCGTTGGCGTCATCGTCTTCGAGCGCGCTCGCGTGCAGTTGCGAGACGCTCCAGCCGAGTCCGGCCCACAGCGACGGTGCGACGCGCTGATAGAACTGCGGCCACAGCTCGAACGACTCGGCGGTGTAGTCCTGCGCGTGATCGTCGCGTCCGGCGATGTAGCCGATGCCCCAGTACTCGGTCGGCTGGTTGATGACGGCGCCGTGCACGAACAGGCGCTGGCGGTCGTCGTTGCAGTACGTGTAGTTGTCGACGTTGAAGCCGAAAGTGCCGGTGACGCTGGCGAAGCCGCTCAGCGTCAGCGACGACTGCGGCGTGTCGGCTGCGGCCCGGTCGGTGCGGTACAGGCCGACCAGCGCGAGGCCGATCCCGAAGCTGGTTTCCGGCGTGTAGAACGGTCCCGGCAGCACGCCCCAGTCCGGGCCGTCGGTTTCGTCGACCGTGCTGCCGCCGCCGAGCGATGCCAGCAGACCGTCGATCTGTGCGCGGTCCGGCAGCCACGCCGCCGTCGCGCCCGCCGTGTGCACGGTGAGCATCAGGGCCGCGAGTCGCGCGACCGAATGGGGGATCGCCGCGCGCTTCAAGCCGGGTCGCAGGTCCGGGCTTCGTCCGGCGTGCGGGCGCGGATCGACAGCGCGTGAATGTCGGTTTGCATCAGCGTGCCGAGCGCCGCGTAGACCGCGCGATGGCGGGCGACCGGCGTGAGGCCGGCGAAATGCGGCGACACGATGTCGACGCGATAGTGGCCGCGGCCGCTGCGCGCGCCGGCGTGACCGGCATGCAGCGCGCTGTCGTCGTCGAGCTGCAGCGATTGCGGTGCGAACGCCGCATCGAGCGCGGCGCGAATCTGTTCGAGGCGGTTCACTGCGGCAGCGTCTTGACGAACGGATAGACGTCGATGTGCCGGTAGACGCCGGCTTTCATGAACGGATCGGCGTCGGCCCAGGCGCGCGCGGCCGCCAGCGATTCGAACTCGGCGACGACCAGGCTGCCGGAGAAGCCGGCCTCGCCGGGATCGGCGGCATCGATGTTCGGCCGCGGCCCGGCCAGCACGAGACGGCCCTGGTCCTGCAGCGCGACCAGGCGTTCGATGTGCGCAGGGCGATGGACGCGGCGCGCGGCAAGGCTGTCCGGCGCATCATGCGCGACGATCGCGTAAAGCATGCTCACGACTCCGGCAGGTAGCGTTTCAGGAACGGCACGTGCGCGATCAGGAACACGAACATCAGCGTCGTGAAACCGAAGGTCTTGAACTTGACCCAGGCCGCTTCCGAGTAGTGCCAGGCGACGTACAGATTCAGCACCGCGCAGCCGAGAAAGAAGATCGCCCACGCGAAATTGACTTTGCGCCAGACCGCGTCCGGCAGTTCGATCGATTTCTGCGGCAGGCGCGCGAGCAGCACGCGGTCGCCGATCACGTGGCTGCCGAGCAGCGCCAGCGAGAACACCGCGTAGACGACGGTCGGCTTGAACTTGATGAAGCGCGCATCGTGCACGTACAGCGTCAGCCCGCCGAGCACGAGCGCGACCAGCGCGGTGACGAAATGCGCCTTGTGCAGGCGATGTTCGCGAAACCAGTACCACGCGACCAGCGCGAACATCGCGACGATCAGCACCGCGGTCGCGACATAGATTCCGTACGCCGCGTAGGCGCCGAGAAACAGCAGCGCGGGCAGGAAGTCGATCAGAGCATTCATCGCGATATTGTAACGTCCGTCGGGCATCGCGATGGCCGCCGCCGTCTACAATTCACATCCCGCACCAGAGCGAGCGCACCGTGGCCGAGTGGATCGAGCTGCATCCCGTCAATCCGCAGAAACGTCTGCTGACGCAGATCGTCGAGCGGGTGCGCGCGGGCGCGGTCATCGCCTATCCGACCGATTCCTGCTACGCGCTCGGCTGCCATCTCGACGACCGCGACGCGGCCGACCGTCTGCGTCGCATCCGCGATTTCGATCGTCATCACCAGTTCACGCTGGTCTGCCGCGACCTGTCGGAGATCGCCACGTATGCACGCGTCGACAACCGCCAGTTCCGCCTGCTCAAGCAGCTGACGCCGGGGCCATACACGTTCATCCTCGAAGCGACCAAGACGCTGCCGAAGCGCGTCGCCCACGACAAGCGCAAGACGATCGGCATCCGCGTGCCCGAGCACATCGTCGCGCAGGCGCTGCTGGAGACGATCGACGAGCCGCTGATTTCGTGCACCCTGCAGTTCCCCGGCGACGACGAGCCGGTCAGCAGCCCGGACGATCACCGCGAACGGCTCGATCGCGCGGTCGACATCGTCATCGACGGTGGCTTCTGCGGGATGGTGCCGACCACCGTGCTCGATCTCAGCGACGAAACGGTCCGGGTCGTGCGCGAAGGCAAGGGCGATATCGCCGACCTCGGGTTATAGAGCCGGGCGAGCGGGCGACCGCGATATAATCGCCGCATGCCCATGGAATTCACCCTGGTCCAGAAGATTGCCGTCTGGGCCTTGCCCGTCATCTTTGCCATCACCGTCCACGAGGCGGCGCACGGCTATGCGGCGCGGCGGCTCGGCGACCGGACCGCGCAGATGCTCGGCCGTCTCAGCCTGAACCCGCTCCGTCACATCGATCCGCTCGGCACGATCATCGTGCCCGGCATCCTGCTGCTGCTCGGCGGCTTCCTGTTCGGCTGGGCCAAACCGGTGCCGGTCGATTATCGCAACCTGAAGAATCCGCGCCGCGACATGGCGATCGTCGCCGCCGCCGGTCCGGCGGCGAATGCGCTGATGGCGATCGGCTGGGGGCTGCTGCTGAAGCTCGCGCTGGCATTCGGCGCCGCCGACGGCGTGTGGATGGGCGTGCGCTACATGGCGGTCGCCGGCATCGTCATCAACCTCGTGCTGATGGTCCTGAACCTGATCCCGCTGCCGCCGCTCGACGGCGGCCGCGTGCTGACCGGCCTGCTGCCGGCGCGCGCGGCGTTCCAGTTCGCCAAGCTCGAACGCTACGGCATGTTCATCCTGCTCGGCCTGATCCTCGTTCCCGGCCTGCTCGGCGCGATCCTGTACTGGCCGCTGACGATCGCCGAATTTTCCCTTTACACCCTGCTCGGCATCAATGCGAGCACCGTCCTGCTGTCCGGCTCGTGACTTCCGACTCCTCATCCTCGAAATCCGTGGTCCTGTCCGGCATCCAGCCGTCGGGCCGTCTCACGCTCGGCAACTATCTCGGCGCGCTGAAGAACTGGGTGACGCTCAACGAGCGCTTCGACTGCTATTACATGCTCGTCGACCTGCATGCGATCACCGTGCGTCAGGACCCGGCGGCGCTGCGCGAGCGCTGCTACGAATTCCTCGCGCTGTACATCGCCTGCGGCCTCGATCCGGCGCGCAACACGCTGTTCGTGCAGAGCCACGTGCCGGCGCATGCGCGGCTGAGCTGGGTGCTCAACTGCTACACGCAGATGGGCGAGTTGAACCGCATGACGCAGTTCAAGGACAAGAGCGCCAAGCATGCCGACAACATCAACGCCGGCCTGTTCGATTATCCGGTGCTGATGGCCGCCGACATCCTGCTGTACCAGGCCCAACAGGTGCCGGTCGGCGACGACCAGAAACAGCATCTGGAACTGACGCGCGACGTCGCGCTGCGCTTCAACAACATCTACGGTCCCGTCTTCACGGTGCCGGAGCCGATGATCCCGCCGGTCGGCGCGCGCATCATGGGTTTGCAGGAACCGACGAAGAAAATGTCGAAGTCGGACGATGCCGAGACCAACGCCGTCTACCTGCTCGACGAGCCGGACG
>DASSVA010000405.1:0-5811 GCA_035706385.1 Solimonas sp.
TCAGGTATCTGCGCGCGAGCGGCGCGATCACCGCATCCTCGAAACGCTGCTTGAACGTGTCGGTGCGCGGCTTGATCGTCGTATCGGCGCCGCCCGGGTGCGCGGCGGCAGCGATCACGTCCGCGCCTTTCGCGGCGAGCCGCCGCGCCAGCTCGGTGACGAACAGCAGGTTCGCCTGCTTGCTGTTCGCATAACCGAGAAACGGCAGGTACGGCGTGCGCTCGTAGTTCAGATCGTCGAGGTTCAACTGTCCGCGCCAATGGCCGAGACTGCCGACGGTGATGATGCGCGCGCCCGGCGTCGCGACGATGCGGTCGATCAGCAGGCCGGTCAGCGCGAAATGGCCGAAATGGTTCGTCCCCAGATGATTCTCGAAGCCGTCGACGGTGCGCGCAAGCGGCACGCCGAGGATGCCGGCGTTGTTGATCAGCAGGTCGAGCCGCGCGTGGCGCTGCGCGAATTCGTCCGCGAACGCGCGCACCGATGCGAGGCTCGACAGGTCCAGCGTCATCAGCGACACGTCGGCCTGCGCGACGCGCGCACGGACCTTGACGAGCGCGGCGGCGGCCTTGTCCGGATTGCGGCAGGCCATGACGACTTTCGCGCCGGCGGCGGCGAGCGCGATCGCGGTTTCCAGGCCCAGCCCGCTGTTGGCGCCGGTGACGACGGCGATCCGTCCGTTCTGCGGCGGCATCTGCGCCGCGGTCCATTTACCGCTCAAGTTTCGCTCCCCGGGTCCTGCGCGGTCGCGGCGTCGCGGCGCGCTTCGTTGTTTTCGCCTTCTTCTTCGCCGGCTTCTTCGCCGGCGCTGCGGCATGCCGGCGCGCCGTGCCGGTCGCCGCTTCGAGCGCCGCGAGTTCGTCTTCGAGGTAATCGAGCAGGCGCTGCATCTGCGGCACCGTCTTGCGGCACGCGATCAGGCCGAAATCGACGTAATCGTGGCGGCTGATCACGGTGATGTTCAGCGCGAGGCTGTCGAACAGCAGCGACGCCGGATACAGGCCGGTCAGCCGCGCGCCCTGCCAGTAGATGTCCTCGCGCGGTCCCGGCACGTGCGAGACGACGACGCTGCCGAGCGTGTTGGCGCGCGCGCGACCGAGCAGCATGCTGAACGCGCCGGGCATCAGCATCATCGCCGCGTACGCCATCACCTGCGGCGGCGAGAACGACTGCAGGCGCTGCTTGTTCTTGTCCATGCAGCGCTTGATCGCGTGCAGCCGTTCGAGCGGATCTTCGACATGGGTCGCCAGATGCGCGATCGTGAACGCGACCTCGTTGCCGGACGCGGTGTCGTCGCGACGGATCGAGATCGGTACGCCGGCGATCAGCGGCTTGTCCGGCAACTGGCCGAGCAACAGCAGATACCGGCGCAGCGCGCCGCCGCACATCGCCAGCACGATGTCGTTGAGCGTCGCGCCTGCCGCCCGGGCGACCGCGCGCATCCGCGCCGTCGAATACTGCTGCGCGGCGAAACGACGCGTCGCGCTGAGCTTGCTGTTGAGGATGCAGCGCGGCGCTTCGCCGGCGAGCGCGATGTCCGGGTCGCCGCCGCGGAAGTCGCGCAGCGTGTCGCGCACGCGCTCGATCACCGGCAGCGCCGCGTTGACGCCTTCGCGTGACATCAGCTTCAGCGCCTTGAAACTTTCGAGCGCGCGCACCGGCACCGGCATCGGCTGCATCGCGTTGCGCGTGACGCCGATCTCCCACGGCGGCGGCATCCGTGCCGACGCGGCGCGGTCGGTCGACATCGATTTCATCAGCATGCGGATGCCGCCGACGCCGTCGACGACCGAATGGTGGATCTTCAGATAGACCGCGATGCGGCCGTCCTCGAGTCCTTCGATCAGATACATCCGCCACAGCGGGTACGCGCGGTCGAGGTGCACGGAATGCACGCGCGACACCAGCGCCAGCAGTTCGCGGATGCGGCCCGGCTTCGGCAGCGAGGTATGGACGAAGTGATGCGCGAGATCGAAGTCGTCGTCCTCCTCCCAGTGGTGCAGCCCGCGGCGACGCGCGAGGCGCTCGTTGAACGGCGGCGCCGCGCGCGTCGAGCGCGCGAGTCGCTCGGCGAGCTGCGCCGCGAAATCCGGCGACGCGTCGGGTGGCGGCTCGAACAGCATCAGCATCGCGATGTGCAGCGGCTGGCGGCGGCTTTCCAGACGCAGGAAGGTATCGTCGACGACGGACAGCTTGCTCATGCGAAGACCTCGGAATCGTCAGCTCGGTCCGCAGATCATGGTCGAAAACGCGGCCGCGGGAAATCAGCAATGTTGACTGCCACGGTCCGGCCGCTGGTCTTGCGGCGCCAGCGCGGCGTTGACAGCGCCGGCGCGCTCAAGCAGCTTCGCGAAGCAAAGCTCCCGACCGAATGCACCCGATGACATCCGACCCGACCGCCGCCGCGCGCGGCCACCGCCTCGCCGACCTGTTGCGGCGCAGCGCCGCGCGTACGCCGGCGAAGACCGCGCTGGTCTGCGGCGAGCTGCGGCAGAGCTATGCCGAACTCGACGAGACCGTGAACCGCACGGCGCAGGCACTCGCCGCGCGCGGCATCGCGCAGGGCGACCACGTCGCGCTGCTGTCGCGCAACAACCATGCGTTCGTCGTCGTGCGCTTCGCCGTCGCGCGGCTCGGCGCGGTGCTGGTGCCGATCAATTTCATGCTGAACGCCGGCGAAGTCGCGTACATCCTCGCGAACGCCGAAGTCTGCGCCGTGATCGCCGAGGACGCGCTCGTCGAAACCGCCGCCGCCGCGATCGCGCAGGCCGGCGTGACGCTGAAGCTGCGTGGCGCGATCGAGGACAAGGGTGTGCCGGTCCCCGCCGGCTGGCAATCCGTGCACGACTGGATGCGGCACACCGATGCGACGCCGCCGGACGTGACGATCGCCGACGACGCGCCGGTGCAGATGCTGTACACCAGCGGCACCGAGTCGAAACCGAAAGGCGCGATGCTGTCGGCGCGCTGCCTGTACGCGCACACCGCGAGCTGCATCGCCGACGGCGAAATGAGCGCCGACGACATCGAGGTCCACCCGATGCCGCTGTTCCACTGCGCGCAGCTCGACGCGTTCCTGACGCCGGACCTGTATCTCGGCGCAACCAGCATCATCCTGCCCGGCCCCGATCCGGCGACGCTGCTGCGGACGATCGCGCGCGAACGCGCGACCAAGCTGTTCTGCCCGCCGACCGTGTGGATCGCGCTGCTGCGACACCCGGATTTCGACCGCACGGACCTGTCGTCGCTGAAGAAAGGCTATTACGGCGCGTCGATCATGCCGCGCGAGGTCATCAGGGAGCTCAGCGAACGGCTGCCGCAGGTGCGGCTGTTCAACTTCTACGGCCAGACCGAGATGTCGCCGGTCGCGACCGTGCTGAAACCCGAGGACCAGTTGCGCAAGCTCGGCTCGGCCGGCAAGCCGGCGCTGAACGTCGAGACGCGGATCGTCGACGACGACGATCGGCCGCTGCCGCCGGGCGCGGTCGGCGAGATCGTCCATCGCGGCCCGCACGTCATGCTCGGCTACTGGAAGAACGCGGAAAAGACCGCCGAGGCGTTCCGCAACGGCTGGTTCCACAGCGGCGACCTCGGCGTGATCGACGACGACGGCTATCTGACCGTCGTCGACCGCAAGAAGGACATGATCAAGACCGGCGGCGAGAACGTCGCCAGCCGCGAAGTCGAGGAAGCGATCTTCGCGCATCCGGCGGTCTCCGAAGTCGCCGTGTTCGGCGTGCCGCACCCGCGCTGGATCGAAGCGGTGACCGCGGTCGTCGTGCCGCGATCCGGCGCGACGCTCGGCGCCGACGACGTGATCGCGCACTGCCGCGAGCGCATGGCCGGCTTCAAGGTCCCGAAGCGCGTCGTCATCGTCGACGCACTGCCGAAGAACGCGAGCGGCAAGATCCTGAAGCGTGAGCTGCGCGAACGGTATGCGGAAGAAAGCCAGGTCCCTGGAGCGCGCCGGAGCCTTTGACTCCGGCTGCGTGCGACCTTGCAAGGAAGCCGCGTCAGCGGTATCGCACCATCCCTGCATGAAAGAGCGTTGGCCATGACAGTAAAACTGACAGCGCAATGCGGATGCTATTCCCCGGATCTGCACGGAACCCGGGCTTTCGGGAAGGTTCTGACATTCGCCGCCGGCGACGACGCAGGCCACCCGGCGAGGGTCTCGCGTAGCGAAATTGACAGTGGAGCGAATCGCGGCGGGATCGCACCACCCCGCCGGTCGAACGAGTTTCAGGTCTTCGGAAGCGTCACGCCCCGCTGGCCCTGGTACTTGCCGCCGCGATCCCGGTACGAGGTCTCGCAGACCTCGTCGGATTCGTAGAACAGCATCTGTGCGACGCCCTCGTTCGCGTAGATCTTCGCCGGCAGCGGCGTGGTGTTGCTGAACTCCAGCGTCACATGCCCTTCCCACTCCGGCTCCAGCGGCGTGACGTTGACGATGATGCCGCAGCGCGCATATGTGCTCTTGCCGAGACAGACCACCAGCGTCGATCGCGGAATGCGGAAGTACTCGACCGTGCGCGCCAGCGCGAACGAATTCGGCGGGATGATGCAGACGTCCGACTTCACGTCGACGAACGACTTCTCGTCGAAGTTCTTCGGATCGACGATCGTCGAATTGATGTTCGTGAAAATCTTGAACTCGTTCGCGCAGCGCACGTCGTAGCCGTAGCTCGACGTGCCATAGCTGACGATCTTGTCACCGTTGATATGCCGGACCTGCCCGGCCTCGAACGGCTCGATCATCCCCTGCGCCGCCATGCGGCGAATCCACTTGTCCGATTTGATGCTCACGCGCTGGTCCCGGTTGTCCGGCGCGCATTGTAGCCGGCGCTGCCGCACGGCAGCGCGTCAGCCGCTACCATGCGCATGTATCGAATACAAGGAAAACATCCCATGCGCCTGCTGCTCGCCATGCTCCTGCCCTGGTTGCAGTTCTTCACGATCGGCCGACCGTTCGCCGGCATCATCTGCCTGATCCTGCAAATCACCATCATCGGCTGGCTGCCGGCGGCGATCTGGTCGGTCTACGCGCTCAGCCAGTACAAGACTGATCAGAAGATCAAGGCAGCGCTCGCCGAACAGCGGCGGTAGTGATTCCGAAATGGAAGCAGAGAAGACAATGGAAATAGGAAAGACATATGACGTGGTCTTTCTCGCAGGTCGCTATGAAATTGAGTACGAAAATGCCGTCAAGTGCGTCAAAAGAACGCCGAAGTCGTATCGCATCGAAAGACCTGATGGCACGACACGGTTAGTTGGACACGACTCCATACTGAGCCTTAAACCAGTCCAAATAAGCAATGGGTGATACATGAGCTGGGTTTACCTGCTGCTCGCCGGCCTGCTGGAAATCGGCTGGCCGGTCGGGCTGAAACTGTCGCAGCAGCCGCAGTACCGCTGGCTCGGTCTCGCGCTCGCGGCCGGACTGATGGGGATGAGCGGTTTCATGCTGTGGCTCGCGCAGCGGCAGATTCCGATCGGCACCGCGTATGCGGTGTGGACCGGCATCGGCGCGGCCGGCACGTTCGCGGTCGGCGTGCTGTATTTCGGCGATGCCAGTTCGCTGGCGCGCTATCTCGGCGTCGCGCTGATCATCGCTGGCGTCATCACGCTCAAGCTCTCGAAGTGAGGCCGGCACGATGAAACCGCTTCCGTCCGATGTGCTCGCCTACAAGCGGACGCCCGAGTTCACCGAGCAGACGGTTCCGCCCGGCCTGCTGCACGAGCACCAGACCAAGGCGTCGGTGTGGGCGAAGATCGTCGTGCTCGAAGGCCGGCTGCAGTACACGATCCATG
>DASSVA010000406.1:0-3146 GCA_035706385.1 Solimonas sp.
GGTCGACCGCGGCCTCTTCCTTGCGCAGACCGCGCGGCCAGATGCGATCGACGAGTATCCGCGTGCCGTCCGCGGCGGCCGGCGCCGCATAGACGCGCTTGATCCGGACGTCCGGATTGCCGGCCGTCGCGCTCATGTCGGGCTCCGCGACTGTCGTTGCATGATCGGACCAGCATCGTCGTTGCCGGCGTTTCGCGCAAGGACCGGATATTGCCGGCGGCGGCGGGCTGCTAACGTGACCACCATCGAAAGCCACGACGCGGAACATCGCCATGCCGGATGCCTGCACGATCATCGCCTCGCCGGTCGGCCCGCTGACGCTGGTCGCCGGCGAACGCGGCTTGCGCGCGATTCTCTGGGAGCACGATCCGCCGTCGCGCGTGCGGATCGGCGCATCGGTGGAAGATCCGGACCATCCGCTGCTGTGCGAAACCGCGCGGCAGCTCGACGAATATTTCGCCGGTCGCCGTCGTCGCTTCGAGCTGCCGCTCGATTTCCGCGGCAGCGAATTCCAGAAGAAGGTCTGGGCGGCGCTGCTGACGATTCCGTTCGGCGAGACGCGCACCTATACGCAGATCGCCGAACAGCTCGGCGACCGCAACGCGGTGCGCGCGGTCGGCGCAGCGAACGGTCGTAACCCGATCTCGATCGTCGCGCCGTGCCATCGCGTAATCGGCGCCGACGGCAGCCTCACCGGTTTCGCCGGCGGTCTCGCCAGCAAGCAGTTCCTGCTGACGCTGGAGAATGCGTGGCCGATCATCGCCGAACCCGCGCAGCGACGCCTGCTGTGACGCCGGCGTTCAGCGCGTCGCGGTGGCGGCGCGCTTCGGCCGGCGCACCGTGCGCAGCCGGCCGCTGCTGCCGCCGCCGCAGAAGAACCGTTCGCCGCCGTCGGATTCGAGACCGGAGACGCTGACGCCGGCCGGCATCGCCACGCTCTCCAGCACTTCGCCGGTCTGCGAGTCGATATGGCGCAGCTCGCTCGCCTCGCCTTCCCAGGTCGCGTGCCACAGTTCGCCGTCGACCCAGGTGACGCCGGTGACGAAGCGATTCGATTCGATCGTGCGCAGCACCTTGCCGGTCTGCGGATCGACCTGATGGATCTTGCGTTCGCGATATTGGCCGACCCACAGCGAACCTTCGGCCCAGGCCATGCCGGAATCGCCGCCGCCGCCGGGCGCCGGGATCGTCGCCAGCACGCGGCCGGATGCCGGATCGATTTTCTGGATGCGGTCTTCGGCGATCTGGAACAGATGCTCGCCGTCGAACGCCGTGCCGGCATGGGCGGCGACGTCGAGCGAACGCAGCGGCGTGCCGCTCGCCGGATCGCAGGCCGTCAGCCTGTCGCCGGTCGCGATCCACACCTGCCGGCCGTCGTAACTGACGCCGTGCACCTTGTCGACGCCCGGCAGCGGGCCGTGTTCGCGGATGATTTCTGCGCTTGTGCGTTTCATGTTCGACTCCTGTTCGTCGATGGGACGCCACAGAGGCTACGCATCCGGCAGCGGCGCAGGGAGTAACAAGCTTGTCGTGAATCCGGGCAGCGGCGGCGTCAGCCAGCGGCGCGCGCGGCCGCGCCCGAACGATTGCACCTTGCCGGCGGCGGCGAGCGTGTCGAGCGCGCGCTGCGTCGAACGCTGGCTGCTGGCTAGCGCCAGCGCGAGCGCCGAACTCGCCCACGCTTCGCCATCGGCGAGCAGCGCGAGCAGCGTCGCGTGACGCTCGTCGAACGGCTGCGTCAGCACCACCAGCTCGCGTGCGCGGGGCGCGATCGCGAAACCGCGCGCCGTCGCGCGGATGTCCGCCAGCGATCGCAGCGCCTTGCGCAAGCGGCCGAGCTCGACGCGCAGCCGCGCGCGGTACGACTCGTCGGCGCGCCGTGCGCGAAACGCGCGTGCGACCAGTTCGTCGCGCGAGACGTCGGCGGGCCAGGCTTCGCCGAGCACGCGCGCGAGCGTGAACAGCACCGGCCGCGTCGAAAGCGAAACCTGTCCATCCGCATCGCGCACGACATGGCGGCAGGCGTCGACGACGAGCGCGCCGGACGCGAACAGCGCTTCTACCTCGTCGAGCCGCAGCAGCCGCGACTCGCCGCGCGCGATGAGACGCGCGGCCGGCACGGCGAGCATGCGCGCGGCGCCGTCGACCTCGGCGATCAGCGCCGGAATCCGTGCCTGCCGTGCCGCCTGTGCCGCGCGCGCCAGCGCATCGCGTGCCGCTTGCGTGCGCAGGCGGCGGATCGCGAGGCCGGCGACGATCAGTTCGTGCACGGCGCGCAACGGCGCCGGCTGGGCGTTCGCATCGAGCATGTCGAGATGCCGCTGCGCATCGGCCAGCCGGCCGATCAGCAGCAGACGGCGGATCGCCAGATAACGCGCGTGCGCGGCGTTGACGGCGTCGCCGTGCGCGTCGAGCACCGCGCACGCCGCGTCGAGCGATCGTTCCGGGCCGCCAAGTTCACGCGCGGCGAGCGCGATCTCGGCTTCGGCGACGATGCAGCGTGCGCGCGCCAGCGGCTCGCGACTGCCGAACGCGCGAATCGCGCGGCGCACCAGCGTGCGCGCGAGCGGCAGATCGCCGAGCTGCGCCATCGCGATGCCACGCAGCGCGAGCGCCGGCGCGTCGTCACGCAGCGCGACACGTTTCAATGCGCCGAGCGGATCGCCGGCCGCGAGCGCATGCGCCGCCGCGGTGATCAGCGAATCCATGCGCCACGCTCGCTGCCGTCGCCCCGCACTGGCCGTTCCATCTCCGTCATGTCCGTCGTCAATGTAGCGCAGCACCGGCATGTCGCCCGCGCGGCCGGAAATGATGGGCCGCATTGGCGTTCACGTAGAATCGCCGCGCATATCCCGCCGATCGAAGTCGCCATGACCGCGCCGAAGAAAGGAAACGTCAAAAGCCGGCGTGCGCCGGGCCGGCCGAAGCTGAAGGATGTCGCGGACATCGACCGGCAACTGCTGTCGATCGCGTTGAAGGAATTTTTCGCGCACGGCTATGGCGCAACCTCGCTGTCGCGGATCGTCAAGCTCGCCGGCATTTCGAAGACCACGCTGTATTCGCGATTCACGTCGAAGGAAGACCTGTTCCGCGCGATCATGCGCGAACAGATCGACCGGCTCGACGCCGGCGCGATGCTCGATTCG
>DASSVA010000407.1:0-5294 GCA_035706385.1 Solimonas sp.
TGTCGCGGTGCCGAAGCTGGCGGCGCGCGTCACCGATCTGACCAGCACGCTCGATGCGCAGCAGCGCGCCGCGCTCGACGGCAAGCTCGCGGCATTCGAACAGGCCAAGGGCAGCCAGATCGCGGTGCTGATCGTGCCGACCACCGAGCCGGAAACGATCGAGCAGTATTCGATCCGCGTCACCGACGCCTGGAAGCTCGGCCGCAAAGGCGTCGACGACGGCATCCTGATCGTCGTCGCGCGCAACGACCGCACGATCCGCATCGAAGTCGGCTATGGCCTCGAAGGCGCGGTGCCGGATGCGATCGCCAACCGCATCGTCGACGAGACCATCGTGCCACGCTTCAAGGCCGGCGATTACTACGGTGGCCTCGATGCCGGCATCACGCAACTGATCGGCGTCATCGACGGCGAAGCGCTGCCGCCGCCACGCACGTCCGCCGCGCACGGTGGCGATCGCGTCGGCGCGGTGATGCCACTGCTGTTCTTCGCGCTGTTCGGCGCGCAGTTCCTGCGCCGCGTGCTCGGCAGCGGGCTCGGTTCGGTCGCGGCCGGTGTCGCGGTGTTCGCGATCGCGTGGCTGGTGTCCGGCGTGCTGCTGGTCGCGCTGTTCTTCGGTGTCGTCGCGCTGCTGCTGACGCTGCTCGGCATCGTGCCGCTCGGTGGGTTCGGCGGCGGTTTCGGCGGGGGCGGCTGGCGTGGTGGTGGCTTCGGCGGCGGCGGATTCAGCGGCGGTGGCGGCGGGTTCGGCGGCGGCGGCGCGTCGGGGCGATGGTGATGCCCCTTTTGTCCATGCCGATGGAGTATCCGTCATGAGCGTCGCACGTTATCTGCGCCATCTGACGCTGACGCCGTGGCGGCTGCGCCGCGCATTCCCGCCGGACGCGCGCGCGGCGATCGAAGCCGCGGTGCGCGCCTGCGAATCGCGCCATCCGGGCGAAATCCGCTTCGCGGTCGAAGGCGCGTGGCCGCTGAGCCGGCTGTGGCGGAGGCAGACGTCGCGCGAGCGTGCGATCGAAATGTTCTCCGAGCTGCGCGTCTGGGATACCGAACACAACAACGGCGTGCTGATCTACGTGCTGTTCGCCGACCGCAGCGTCGAGATCGTCGCCGACCGCGCGGTCGGCGATGCCCGTGTGCCGGCCGGCGAATGGCAAGCCTGCTGCCGTCAGGCGGAAGCGCAGTTCGCGCAAGGCCGCTACGCGGACGGTGCGATCGCCGCCGTGAACGCGGTCGCCGACGTGCTCGCGCGCCATCCCCCGGCGCGCGCCGATGTCGGCAACGAACAGCCCGACGCGCCGGTGTTTTTGTAGCGCATCCCGACAGGCTCTACACTGACAGTCTTTTGACTGCAGGAAAGCCCGATGCGCGCCATCGCCGCGCAAGCCTTCGTCGCCGTTGATCCGCTGCCGCCGGGAGCCGGCCGCTGATGGGCGCGCGCGCGGCCGCCGACGAATTGCGCGCCTGGCTCGCCGGGCTGGAGCCGGGCACCGTCGCGGCCGACGACGGGGCGATCTGCCTGCTGTATCTGCTCGATCACGAGCGCGAACTGCCCGGCCGCGCGACGCTGACGGTGGTCAGCGCCCGCCGCCGCGGCGACGGCGGCTATGGCAGCGTGCAGCCGCAACCGAAAGCGGCGCACAGCCACGCGCGCCAGGTGACGGAATTCGACCGGCGCCTGTTGCAATTCATCGAAGCGCGGCAGTCCGGCGGCGAAACGCCGTGGCGGCTCGAAGGCGACTGGGGTGCCGCCGTCGTCGCGGTGCTCGCCGATTGCGGCCGCTGCCACTGGCAGAGCGAGCAGGCGCCGGCGCTCAGCATCGGCGAGACCTTGCCCGGACGTTTCGAGTGGCAGCTCGACGACGACGGTCGCAGTCATCTGCAGATGACGGTCGACGGCGCCGCGCGCGTGCTGCCGCTGCAACCGCCGTGGTACGTCGACGCCGGCCACGCGCGAATCGGTCCGGTCGACAGCGGCGTGCCGGCCGCGCTCGCCGGTCAGCTGCTGTGCGCATCGCCGGCCGCGCCGGCCGAAGTCGCCGAGCTCGCGGCGCGCTGGCCGGCCGCGCTCGGCGAGTATGCGGATCGTGTGCCGCCGCCGCCGGCGGTGCGCTTTCGCCGCCGTCGCGACGTCGAGCCGGTCGCGGTGCTGGCCTTGCGCCAGACCTGGCTGCCGCAGTCGTGGGCGCGCGAGGAGACGATCGACGCCGCGACGCTGAGCTTCGATTACGCGGGCCTGCGCTGCACGCCGGACACGCCGCCCGGGCCGCTGACGCGCGTCCACAACGGGCAGGTCACGCAGATCGAGCGGCAATTGCCGCGCGAACAGGAAATGCTCGCGCGGCTGCATCGCGCGCGTCTGGAAACCGTGCGCGACTACTACCACCGGCCGACCGCGCTGCTCGCGCCGCCGCCGAGCATCGGCCGCGCCGGCTGGGTCGATTTTCTCGCGACGGAGGCGCCGAAACTGCGCGCCGACGGCTGGCGTCTGGAGATCGATACCGACTTTCCGTGGCGCTTGCACGAGCCCGATCCGGAATGGGCGCTGCGCGTCGACGATCGCGGCGGCTGGTTCGACGTCGGCATGCAGATTTCGATCGACGGCCGCGAGACGCCGCTGCTGCCGCTGCTCGTCTCGCTGCTGCGCCAGAACGGCGACAAGCTGACGCCGGTGCGGCTGCGCGCCTTGCCCGACGACGCGCCGCTGATCGTCCGCGACGACGCCGGCCGGCTGATCCGCCTGCCGGCGGCGCGCGTCAAGCCGATCCTGGCGACGCTGATCGAACTCTACGACGAGCAGGCGCTGCAGGCCGACGGCAGCCTGCGGTTGCCGCGCGGATCGGGCGTGCTGCTCGACGACCTCGGCGCCGACGCCGACCTGCAGCGGCGCGGCGGCGAAGCGCTGCACGACTGGCACGCGCAATTGCGGACGATGCGCGCGGCGCTGTTGCCGCCGGCTGGACTGCAGGCCGAACTGCGCGGCTATCAGCGCGAAGGTCTGGCGTGGCTGCAACTGCTGCGCGCGCGCGGTTTCGGCGGCGTGCTCGCTGACGACATGGGTCTCGGCAAGACCTTGCAGACGCTCGCGCATCTGCTGATCGAGAAGAACGAAGGACGTCTCGATCGGCCGGCGCTGGTCGTCGCGCCGACCAGCCTGATCTTCAACTGGCGCCGCGAGGCGGCGCGTTTTGCACCGGGCCTGCGTGTGCTGGTGTTGCACGGCAGCGACCGTCGCCGGCATTTCGCGGCGATGCGCCACGCCGATCTGGTGCTGACGACGTACGCGCTGCTCGGCCGCGACCTCGACGCGTTGCGCAAACAGTCCTGGCATCTGCTGGTGCTCGACGAAGCGCAGAACATCAAGAATCCGCGCTCGAAAGCCGCGCAAAGCGCGGGCAAGCTCGACGCGCGCCATCGCCTGTGCCTGTCCGGCACGCCGCTGGAAAATCATCTCGGCGAACTGTGGTCGCTGTATCACTTCCTGATGCCCGGCTATCTCGGCGACGACCAGCAATTCCGCCGCCGTTTCCGGCAGCCGATCGAGAAGCACAACGACGCCGAGATTCGCGCGCAGCTCGCGCGGCGGATCGCGCCGTTCCTGCTGCGCCGGACCAAGGCCGAAGTCGCCAGCGAACTGCCGCCGCGTACCGAGATCATCCGCAGCGTCGCGCTCGAAGGTGGTCAGCGCGATCTGTACGAGACCGTGCGCGCGGCGATGCAGGAAGAAGTGCAGGCCGAGATCGAGCGGCGCGGGCTCGCGCAATCGCGCATCACCCTGCTCGCCGCGCTGCTGCGGCTGCGGCAGATCTGCTGCGATCCGCGGTTGCTGAAGACCGAAGAAGCCGAGCGCGTGCGCGAATCCGCCAAGCTCGAACTGCTGATGACGGTGCTGCCGGAGATGCTGCGCGAAGGCCGGCGCATCCTGCTGTTCTCGCAATTCACGTCGATGCTGGCGCTGATCGAGGACGCCTTGCGCGAGCGCGGCATCGACTACCTGCTGCTGACTGGCGCGACCCGGGACCGCGAAACACTGGTCGATCGTTTCCAGCGCGAGGAAGTGCCGCTGTTTCTCATCAGTCTCAAGGCCGGCGGCGTCGGTCTCAATCTGACCGCCGCCGACACGGTGATCCACTACGACCCGTGGTGGAACCCGGCGGTCGAGAATCAGGCGACCGACCGTGCGCATCGCATCGGCCAGGACAAGCCGGTGTTCGTCTACAAGTTGCTCAGTGAAGGCACGGTCGAGGAGAAAATCGCCGAACTGCAGGCACGCAAGCGCTCGCTCGCCGAAGCGCTGTTCGCCGAAAGCGCCGAAAGCCTGGCGCTGGACGACGACGAACTCGCCGGACTGCTCGCGCCGCTGGATTGAACGGCGGAAACCGCAGATTGCGCAGATTTACGCAAAGGGCGAAGCAGCGGCTTCTTTAATTCCCATAATCTGCGTAATCTGCGGTTTTGTTTTTTCATATTGGGAACTGGCATGCGCTTTGAAGGCACCGATACCTACGTCGCCACCGACGATCTGATGATGGCAGTCAACGCCGCCGTGACCTTGCAGCGGCCGCTGCTGGTCAAGGGCGAGCCGGGCACCGGCAAGACGCAGCTCGCGCGCGAGATCGCGCGTGCGCTGAACCGTCCGCTGCTCGACTGGGCGATCAAGTCGACGACCAAGGCGCAGCACGGTCTCTACGAATACGACGCGGTCTCGCGCCTGCGCGATTCGCAGCTCGGCGACGAGAAAGTGCACGACATCGGCAACTACATCATCAAGGGCAAGCTGTGGGAGGCGTTCGAGTCCGACACGCAGCCGGTGCTGCTGATCGACGAAATCGACAAGGCCGATATCGAATTTCCGAACGATCTGTTGCGCGAACTCGACCAGATGGAGTTCTACGTCTACGAGACGCGCACCACGGTCAAGGCAAAGAACCGGCCGTTCATCATCATCACGTCGAACAATGAGAAGGAACTGCCGGACGCGTTCCTGCGCCGCTGCTTCTTCCACTACATCCGTTTCCCGGAAAAGGAAACGATGCAGAAGATCGTCGACGTGCATTTTCCGGACCTCAAGAAAAATCTGACGAAGGAAGCGATGGAAGTGTTCTTCGGCCTGCGCGATCTGCCGGGTCTGAAAAAGAAACCGTCGACGTCCGAGCTGCTCGACTGGCTGAAGCTGCTGCTCGCCGAGGACATCGATCCGGCGGTACTGCACGACGCCAGCACGAAGAAGACACTGCCGCCGCTGTACGGCGCGCTGCTGAAGAACGAGTCGGATGTACATCTGTTTGAACGGG